>NZ_JBVIGX010000023.1:112635-120411 GCF_055570595.1 Streptomyces sp. NPDC031132 | reverse complement strand
CTTGACCGCGGTGGTGCGGATGTACCAGGACGGCTGCGCGTAGTACAGCAGCGCGGTGTGGCAGCGCCAGCAGTGCGGATAGCTGTGCTCGTACGTCTCGTGACGGAACAGCAGGCCGCGCTCGCGCAGATCGGCGAGGACCACCTCGTCGGCCTTCTTGAAGAACATCCCGCCGACGAGGTCCAGACCCTCCTCGAAGGTGCCGTCGGGGCGGACCGGGTTCACGACGGGCAGGCCGTACGCCTTGCACACCTTGTAGTCGTCCTCGCCGAAGGCGGGGTTGGTGTGGACGAGACCACTTCCGCTCTCGGTCGTGACGTGGTCACCGTTGACGACGAAATTGGCCTCTTCCAAACGGACGATCGAGAAGGGCGGCCGGTAGGTCCAGCGCTCCATCTCCTTGCCCGTGAAGGTCTGTTCGGTGGCCTTCCAGCCCTCGCCCAGGGCCTGCTCCAGCAGCGCTTCGGCCACGACCAACTGCTGCTCACCGTCGGTGGCGACGACGTACGTGACGTCGGCGTTCACTGCCACGGCGGTGTTGGACACCAGGGTCCAGGGGGTGGTCGTCCAGGCCAGCAGGGCCGCCTGGCCGGCGAGCGGGCCGGAGGTCAGGGGGAAGCGGACGTAGACCGAGGGGTCGACGACGGTCTCGTAGCCCTGCGCCAGCTCGTGGTCGGAGAGGCCGGTGCCGCAGCGCGGGCACCAGGGGGCGACGCGGTGGTCCTGGGTGAGCAGGCCCTTGTTGAAGATCTCCTTCAGCGACCACCACACGGACTCGACGTACTCGGGATCCATCGTCCGGTACGCGTCATCCAGGTCGACCCAGTAGCCCATCCGGGTCGTGAGCTCGGTGAACGCGTCGGTGTGCCGGGTCACCGACTCGCGGCACTTGGCGTTGAACTCGGCGATGCCGTACGCCTCGATGTCCTGCTTGCCGTTGAAGCCCAGCTCCTTCTCGACGGCGAGCTCGACGGGCAGGCCGTGGCAGTCCCAGCCGGCCTTGCGGGCCACGTGGTAGCCGCGCATGGTGCGGAACCGAGGGAAGACGTCCTTGAAGACGCGCGCCTCGATGTGGTGCGCACCGGGCATGCCGTTCGCGGTGGGCGGGCCCTCGTAGAAGACCCACTCGGGCCGGCCCTCGGACTGCTCCAAGGTCTTGGCGAAGGTCTTGCTCTCGCGCCAGAAGTCGAGAACGGCGTGCTCGAGGGCGGGCAGGTCGACCTGGGCGGGTACCGGGCGGTACTGCGGGGATGTCATCGGGGATACTCCGGTGGTTATGCGGATCGTTCCAGTGAAGGGACGAGAGACGGGCTCCCGCGGTACCACCCTCCTTGGCCCGGAAACTGCACACGCCGAGCCCACTTCATTCGGGATCCGATGCCGGCTCTACTCACCGGACCCGGCCATACCGGTCCCCGGCTTTCCTCCGGCGGCTCCGGGTGATCTTCACGTCGCGCTCGCCCCCGGGCTCGCACCATCCCCGGGTCGCTCCTGGCCGCGTACGACGCTACTCGTCCCCTCAACGCCTTTCGGTTGATCCATTGTATGGTCAACACACTTACCCATGGGGCTCGTTAAGATCGAATATGGCCGGAAACCTACGGACCGGCCGCCCGCCTGGCCGAGGTTGCACGACGGGGCCTCCTCGGTGAACGACGGCGCCCCCTGCACCGTCAGCGGTGCAGGGGGCGTCCGGAGTACCTCCCGGAGCGCGGCCGGGCCGTCAGCCGTTGATCGCCGGGATGACGTGCTGCCCGTACGCGTCGATGGTGGCCTCCTTCGCGTCGTGCATGTCGTACACGGCGAACTGGTCGACGCCCAGGTCGCGCAGGGTCTGCAGCTTCTCGATGTGGGCCTCGGGCGGGCCGAGCAGGCAGAAGCGGTCCACGATCTCGTCCGGCACGAAGTCGGCGGACGGGTTCCCGGCGCGGCCGTGGTGGCTGTAGTCGTAGCCCTGGCGGGCCTTGATGTACTCGGTGAGGGCGTCCGGCACCATGCCGGAGTGTTCGCCGTAGCGGCCGACGAGGTCGGCGACGTGGTTGCCGACCATCCCGCCGAACCAGCGGCACTGGTCGCGGGCGTGGGCCAGGTCCTCGCCCACGTACGCCGGCGCCGCCACGCAGATCTTGACCGCGCCCGGGTCGCGGCCGGCCCGTTCGGCGGCCTCCCGGACCGAGCCGACCATCCACTCGGTGAGGTAGGGGTCGGCGAGCTGGAGGATGAACCCGTCCGCCTTCTCGCCGGCCAGGGCCAGCGCCTTCGGCCCGTAAGCGGCCATCCAGACGGGGAGTTTCCCGTCCCGGACCCACGGCAGCCTCAGTGGATTGCCGTCGACCTCGGCCTCCCGGCCCTCGGCGAGGTCCCGGATGACGTCGATGGCCTCGCCGAGGCGGGCCAGGGTGTTCGGCTTGCGCCCGGCGACCCGCATCGCGGAGTCGCCGCGGCCGATCCCGCACACCGTGCGGTTGCCGTACATGTCGTTGAGGGTGGCGAAGGTGGAGGCGGTGACCTCCCAGGTGCGGGTGCCGGGATTGGTGACCATCGGGCCGATGTGCAGCTTCTGCGTGTTCGCGAGGATCTGGCTGTAGATGACGAACGGTTCCTGCCACAGCACGGCGGAGTCGAAGGTCCAGCCGTAGCGGAAGCCGTTGCGCTCGGCCCGCTTCATGAGGCTGATGACCTGTGAGGCGGGCGGGTCGGTCTGGAGGACGAGGCCGAAGTCCATCACGGTTCCTTAGAGGTACTGGCAGGTGGAGCGGGGGATGAACACCCCGTGGCCGGCCCGGCCGGTGTACTCGCGCCGGTCGATGACGAGTTCGCCGCGCGAGAGCACGGTGTCGACGCGTCCGGTGATCCGCTTGCCCTCGTACGCCGAGTAGTCCACGTTCATGTGGTGCGTCTCGGCGGAGATGACCTGCTCGGCGTGCGGATCGTAGAGGACGATGTCGGCGTCGGAGCCCGGAGCGATGGTGCCCTTCTGCGGGTAGAGGCCGAACATCCGGGCCGGGCTCGCGCAAGCGATCTCGATCCAGCGGCGGCGGCTGATGTGGCCGTCCAGGACGGCCTGGTGGAGGAGGTCCATCCGGTTCTCCACGCCCGGCAGCCCGTTCGGAATCTTGGAGAAGTCCCCGCGGCCGAGCTCCTTCTGACCGCGGAAGCAGAACGGGCAGTGGTCGGTGGAGACCACCTGGAGGTCGTCGGTCCGCAGACCCCGCCAGAGCGCGGCCTGGTGCTCGCGCGGCCGCAGCGGGGTGGAGCAGACGTACTTGGCGCCCTGGAAATCGGGTTCCGCGAGGTTGTCGGTGGACAGGAACAGGTACTGCGGGCAGGTCTCCCCGAACACCGGCAGGCCCTTGTCGCGGGCGGCGGCGAGCTCGGCGACCGCCTCCTCCGCCGAGACGTGGACCACGTACAGCGGGGAGCCGGCCACGCGCGCGAGCTGGATCGCCCGGTGCGTGGCCTCGGCTTCGAGGAGGACCTTGCGGACCTCGCCGTGGTGGCGGGGATCGGTCTCCCCGCGGGCCAGGGCCTGTTCGACGAGGACGTCGATCGCGATGCCGTTCTCGGCGTGCATCATGATCAGCCCGCCGTTGCCGGAGGCCCGCTGCATGGCGCGCAGGATCTGCCCGTCGTCGCTGTAGAAGACGCCGGGGTAGGCCATGAACAGCTTGAAGGAGGTGACTCCCTCCCCGACCAGGTGGTCCATCTCCTTCAGGGTCCCCTCGTTGACGTCCGAGAGGATCATGTGGAAGGCGTAGTCGATGGAGCACTTGCCGTCGGCCTTGTCGTACCAGGTGTCGAGCCCCTGGCGCAGGGCCTGGCCCATGCTCTGCACGGCGAAGTCGACGATGGTGGTGGTGCCGCCCCAGGCGGCGGCCCGGGTACCGGTCTCGAACGTGTCCGAGGCGGCGGTGCCGCCGAAGGGCAGCTCCATGTGGGTGTGGGCGTCGACCCCGCCGGGGATGACGTACTTCCCGCTCGCGTCGATCGTACGGTCGGCGGTCCAGGCCTCGGCGGCCGCCGAGCCGTGGGCCGCGAGGGCGGCCACCCGGCCGTCCTCGACCAGGACGTCGGCGTGGAGCTCGTCGGCGGCCGTGACGACGAGGCCGCCGCGGATGAGGGTGCGGATGGACATGTGCGGCGCCTCCCGTTTACACGATGCTGTGCAGGGCCCGTTCGAGGATCTCGGCGCCCTCTTCCGCCTCGGCGACGGTGAGGGACAGCGGCGGCGCGATGCGCAGCACGCTGGTGTTGTACCCGCCGCCCTTGCCGAGCAGCAGGCCGCCTTCGCGGGCGGCCTCCAGGACGGCGGCGGCCGCGTCCGGATCGGCCTCGTCGGTGCCGGGTTTCGTCAGCTCCAGCCCGGCCATCAGGCCCCGGCCGCGGACCTCCCGTACGGCGGGCACGGTGGCGGCGATCGCGCGCAGCCGCTCCAGGAGCAGGCCGCCGACGCGGCGGGCGTTGCCCTGGAGGTCGTGCTCCAGCAGGTACGCGAGGTTGGCGACGCCGGCCGCCATGGTGACCGGGGAGCCGCCGAAGGTGGAGATGGAGTTGGTGTCGATGCAGTTCATCACCTCGGCGCGGGCCACGACCCCGCCGATGGACATGCCGTTGCCGATGCCCTTGGCGAAGGTGAGGATGTCTGGCGGCCCGTTCTGGGCGTGGGCCTGCCAGCCCCAGAAGTGCTCGCCCGTACGGCCCCAGCCGGTCTGCACCTCGTCGCTGATCCAGAGGATGCCGTGCCGGTCGAGGACCCGGCGGAAGGCCCCGTACAGCCCGTCGGGCGGGGCGGTGAACCCGCCGACGCCCTGGATGGGCTCCGCGATGAGGGCGGCGACGCCGCCGCGGGCCTGGCCGAGCACGTCCTCGAGGTCGGCGACGGCGGCGGCGGTGAACTCGGCGTCGTTCAGGTGCGCGAAGGGGCCGCGGGAGCGCACCGCGCCGTGGACGTAGTACGTCTGCAGCGGCGAGAGGCTGGTCGGGGACCAGCCGCGGTTGCCGGTGATGCCGACGGCGGAGAAGGACCGGCCGTGGTAGCTGTTGCGCATCGCCAGGATCTGGTTGGAGCGGCGGTACGCGGTCGCCAGCAGCAGGGCGGTGTCGTTGGCCTCGGTGCCGGAGGTGGTGAAGAAGACCCGCGCCTCGGGGATGCCGGACAGGGCTGCGATCCGCTCGGCCAGCTCGATCATCGGCCGGTTGAGGTAGAGGGTGGAGGAGTGGATGAGCCGGCCGGCCTGCTCGGAGACGGCCTTGGTGACCTCGGGCAGGGCGTGGGCGGTCATCGTGGTGAGGATGCCGCCGAAGAAGTCGAGGTAGCGGTTGCCGTCGGCGTCCCAGACGTGGCGGCCCTCGCCGTGCGTGAGCTCGAGGGGGCGGCGGTAGTAGAGCGAGAGCCAGTCGGGCATGACGGCCTGGTGGCGGCTGTGCAGGGGGATCGGGTCGGTCACGGCTGTACGAGCCCTCCGTAGGCGTCGGGGCGGCGGTCGCGGTAGAAGGCCCACTGGTCGCGGACCTCCTTGATCAGGTCGAAGTCGAGCTCCCGGACGAGGAGTTCCTCGTCCTTGCCGCTGGCGACCTCCCCGACGAACTGGCCTCGGGGGTCGACGAAGTAGCTGGTGCCGTAGAAGTCGTTGTCGCCGTACTCCTCCTGGCCGACGCGGTTGATCGCGGCCACGAAGTACTCGTTGGCGACGGCCGCGGCGGGCTGTTCCAGCTTCCAGAGGTAGGAGGACAGGCCCCGGTGGGTGGCGGAGGGGTTGTAGACCAGCTGGGCCCCGGCCAGGCCCAGGGCGCGCCAGCCCTCGGGGAAGTGGCGGTCGTAGCAGATGTAGACGCCGACGCGGCCGACGGCGGTGTCGAAGACGGGCCAGCCGAGGTTGCCCGGGCGGAAGTAGTACTTCTCCCAGAAGCCCTTGACCTGGGGGATGTGGTGTTTGCGGTACTTGCCGAGGTAGCTGCCGTCGGCGTCGATGACGGCGGCGGTGTTGTAGTAGAAGCCCTCGGACTCGAGCTCGAAGACCGGTACGACGATGACCATGCCGGTCTCCCGGGCGAGCGCCTGCATGCGCTGGACGGTGGGGCCGTCGGGGACGGGCTCGGCCCAGCGGTAGTGCTCGGGATCCTGGACCTGGCAGAAGTACGGGGCGTTGAACACCTCCTGGAAGCCGATGATCTGCGCGCCCTGGGCGGCGGCCCGGCGGGCGTGCTCCTCGTGTTTGGCGATCATCGACTCGGTGTCTCCGGTCCAGGTGGCCTGGACGAGTGCGGCGCGGACGACTTGGGCCATGAGCTGCTCCTCGCGACGGGAACGCCGAGTTCTACGCACGTAGACGACATGCGTAGGGAGTAGAACGTAGGCCTCGTCACACCGTGGGGCAAGACCGCCGTGCACGGTTGGGTGAGTCGATCAAGGTATGACAACGGACGGTCGAATCCGCTCAATGGACGGGCGGTTTCGCAACCCGCAGGGCGTGTACGAGGTCACGGTGATGCGGGCCGGACAGAGCCTCGGCGGCCCGCAGCAGCCGGGGGGTGAACCACTGCGGATCGCGGCGCGCGAGCCGGACCGCCTCCTGCGCGGTGCGGGTCTTGACGAAGGCGCCGAGCAGCGCGTCGGCCTCGTGGGTCCGTCCGGCGGCGGCCAGGGCCAGGGCGGCGTCGGCGATCTCGGCGGCGGGGCGGGCGGCTCCCTGACGCAGCAGCGCCTCGCAGTCGGCGTGCCGGCCGGCCGCGCCGAGGGCGGCGGCCGCCGCGGCGAGCCGCTCGGGCGGGAGCGAGGCCGCCTCCCACAGCAGCGTGGCCCAGTCCGCACCGAGCCCGGCGCGCACCAGCTCGGCGGCGAACGAGGGCAACCACTCTGCGGGCCCGGCTGCGGCCTCGCAGAGCACCGCGTGCGCCTCCCCGCTCCGCCCCTGGGACCGCAGGGCCACCAACTGCCCGACGACCCCCGCAATCCCGCCCTGCCGGCCCGGCTCCGGCTCGCCGTACTGCGCATGTGGCCCCGGCGGCGCGAAGTTGCCCCGGGTGGCGGACTGCACCTGCGCCTCGGGGGAGGCGGAAGGGGGGCCGGCCGCGTACTGCGCCTGCGCCTCCGTCGGAGCGAGGGGGTCCCCGGCGTCGGTGCGGGCGTCCGGAGCGGGGGACGCGAAGGGACCCCCGTCGACGGAGGGTGCATCCGGCCGCGGCGGTGCGAAACGGGCCCGGCCGATCGTCCCGCGGGGAGCCGGGGGCTCGGGGGCGGGGCGCCCGAAGCGGGCCCCGCGGGGCGGGGCGGCGGCCGCGTCCGGGTGCCCGGGGGGCGGGGTGAAGGCGGCGGGCGCCGCCGCGCCTGCATAGCGGGCGCCGCCGGCCCGCCGCGCCCCGCGCAGCCACCGCCCCTCGGCCCGCCCGACGGGTGGCTCCGCCCGGTCCTCCCCCGCCTCCCGCTGCCGCGGCACCCCGGGCAGCGGCCCGCCGTCCCCGACCCCGGCCCACGCCCCGGGCGTCTGCGCCGCATCTGTGGCTTCGACTTCGGCTTCGGCTTCGGCGTCGGTGAGCCAGGCTCCCCCGGCCCGGCCCGGTTCCCACCCCTGCGGGTCCTGGTGCGAGGGCCCGTCGGCCGTCGGGTCCCCGGGCCGCATGCCGCCGGGGTGTGGCGCACCGGCCCCGGCTCGGGGGGGGGGGGGGGGGGGGGGGGGGGGGCGGGGCGGGAGGGGGGGGGGGGGGGGTGAGGGGGGGGGGGGGGGGGAGGGAGCAACGGGGAGGGGCGCGGAAAGTCGGAGAGGGGGAGGATGGAGA
>NZ_JBVIGX010000023.1:0-112625 GCF_055570595.1 Streptomyces sp. NPDC031132 | reverse complement strand
CTTCGGGGCGTCTGGGGGAGGACCCTGCCGGCCGTTCGTCTCCGGGGTTCCGTTTCCTTTGGGGTTGGCCAACCGTGCCGGGGGGGGGGGGGGGTGGGGTCCCCCCCCCCCCCCCCCCCCCCCCCCGGGACCGGCGGGCAGGAGACCGGCGTCGGCGGGCCGCGCCGGATCGGCAGGCGCGTATGCGGGCTGCGCCGCCACGGGGGCGGGCGTCGACAAGGTCGTCAGGCGGGAGGTCAGGTCCTGCTGGCGGGCGGCGGCCCTGGCCGCGTCGTCGCGGGTCCAGGCCAGTTCCCGGGTCAGCGTTTCCGCCTCGGTGCGGTCCGTCGTCGCGGCCAGGCGGCCCGTCAGGGTGCGGGTCACCGCCTCCGAGACGGCCCGCTGGTCGGCGGCCGCCGCCAGGAGGGTCCGCAGTTCCTCCGCGCCGCCCGGCAGCCGGTCCCACACCGCGACGGCCGCGGCCCGCAGCCGGGCCGCGTACTGCATCTCCCGCTGCGCGAACTCGGCGCCCCTGGCCCCGGCGAGGTCGCCGAGCAACGACTCCACCACGTCCCACGGCGGCATCGCGGCCCCGTCCAGGCAGGCCCGCAGCCCCTCCGGATCCCTGCGCAGGAACTCCCCGTACCAACCTGCTCCCGGATCGAGTCTCTGCGTCAACCCGCGCAGGTAGCCAGAGAGTTGACCGATCACCAGCGAAGTCGCGGTCTCCATGCCCGCATTGGATCCCACCGGTGTTACGGGCGGGCTACGGGAATCTCAAAGCTTGACGGCGATCGCGGTGTGCGGGCGCTTCCCCAGCCGGAACACCGCCGCCGGTACGTCCAGCCCCCAGAACTGCCAGGTGTACTTCCGCAGCATCAGCTTGCGCACCCGCTTCAGCCCGGCCTCGTCCAGCAGCCGCGCCTCGCCCTCCAGCACGGGCGCCCCCTCCGCGACCCGCCCCCGCACGTCGCAGGGGCTGACCGTGACCCGCCCGTTGTTGCGGATCCGCTTCACCTTCCAGGAGTCGGTGCGCGTCCAGACGTACAGCTCACCGCCGTCCGCCACCGCCCACACGGGCGTCGCGACGGGCGTGCCGTCCTTGCGGAACGTGGTGAGGCTGACGTACTTGCCCTGGTCCAGCTCGTCGAGAGTCATCCGCGGAGCCTAAGGGGTGTCCGCGGGGCGTCCGGCGCCGGCGTCGTGGAGGGTCGCGTCACCCGGAAACCCGGCATCGGCCCGGCCCCCCGGCGCCGCGCAGACGGCGAGCAGCAGACCCGCCGCCAGGAGGGCGCCCAGGAGTCCGAAAACGAGTCGTTTGGATGCGTTCGAGGCTGACACGCCTTCACGCTTGCCCCGCGCCCGGCCGCTCCCACCACCGATTGGGCCGTTCGGCCCGCCGGGCCCGCCCGAAAGAACCCGCAGGTCCGCGGGCAGAGGAGGCCACCGAAGGGCGGAACGGCGTTAGGCGGGGACGAACGCGCAGCGGCGCAGCACCTCGTCGAGCGACAGCCCGAGCGCCTCGGCCACGGCGGCCACGGTGAAGAACGCCGGGGTCGGCGCGCGGCCGGTCTCGATCTTGCGGAGGGTTTCGGAGGACAGCCCGGCGCTCGCCGCGACCTCGACCATGCTGCGGCCGCCGCGGGCCTCGCGCAGCAGTGCGCCCAGGCGCTCGCCGCGCTCGCGCTCTTCGGGGGTGAGTGGGGTGCGGACCATGCCCGCATCCTACCCGCTCCCCCAATAACTATCCCGTGAAAGTTATACCGGGATAGATATACCGGTATAGTTATTGGCATGGTGGAACTGAAGACGGAAGAGTCGATCGAAGCGATGCGCGCCCCGGGCCGGGTCGTCGCCCAAGCCCTGGCCGCCGTACGGCAGGCCGCCCGGGTCGGGGTGTCCCTGCTGGACCTGGACGAGGTGGCCCGCGACGTACTGGCCGGGGCCGGCGCGAGCTCACCGTTCCTCGGCTACCGGCCGGAGTTCGCGCCGGTGCCCTTCCCCGGCGTGATCTGCACCTCGGTCAACGACGCGATCGTGCACGGCGTCCCCGACGGCTACCGGCTGCGCGACGGGGACCTGGTCAGCATCGACTGCGGGGCGAAGCTCGGCGGCTGGGTCGGGGATTCGGCGGTCAGCTTCACCGTCGGCCGCCCCCGCCCCGCCGACCTGCGGCTGATCGAGACCGCCGAGGCGGCCCTCGCGGCCGGCATCGCCGCCGCGCTGCCCGGCAACCGGATCGGCGACATCGCGTACGCCGTCGGCACCGTCTGCCGCTCCGCCGGCTACGGCGTCCCGGACGGGTTCGGCGGCCACGGCATCGGCCGCAGCATGCACGAGGACCCGGGCGTGCCCAACGAGGGCCGGCCGGGGCGCGGCATGAAGCTGCGCCCCGGCATGGTCCTCGCCATCGAGCCGATGCTGATCGCGGGCGGTACGGACGACTACCGGTGCGACGGGGACGGCTGGACCCTGCGGACCGTCGACGGCAGCCGCGCCGCGCATGCGGAGCACACGGTCGCGATCACCGCCGACGGCCCGAGGATCCTCACCGCCCTCTGAGCAGCCTTACGCGTGCACCCGCCCTACGGCTTCCCGTACGGCCGGACCACCATCGCCGAGCCCCCGCCCCGCCGGCTCGTCTCGGCGGCTGCCAGCCAGCGCCCGTCCGGGAGCCGCTGGACCCCGGTTGCCGCGCCGATCTCCGGGTTCTGCCGGAACCCCTGGCCCAGCGCCTCGAGCTCAGCGCGCAGCGGGCTGTTCCACAGACCCGGCTCCAGCTCGGTGGTGGTCTGGTTGCGCTGGCTGGCCCTCGGCGCCGCGATGGCGTCGACCAGCGGCAGCCCCCGGTCCAGGTGCCCGATCAGGGTCTGCAGGACGGTGGTGATGATGGTGGCCCCGCCCGGGGAGCCCACCGCGAGCACCGGCCGCCCGTGTTCCAGCACGATGGTCGGGGACATGGACGAGCGCGGCCGCTTGCCGGGGCCGGGCAGGTTCGGGTCCGGGACCCCGGGGGCCGCCGGGGCGAAGGAGAAGTCGGTCAGCTCGTTGTTCAGCAGGAAGCCGCGGCCCGGGACGGTGATCGCGCTGCCACCGGTGGACTCGATGGTCAGGGTGTAGGAGACGACGTTGCCCCAGCGGTCGGCGACCGTCAGGTGCGTGGTGTTCTCCCCCTCGTACGTGGTCGGGGCGGCCTGGCCGGAGCCGCCGCAGGCCACCGGGTGACGCGGGTCGCCGGGGGCCAGCGGGCTGGTCAGCGTCCGGTCCGGGGCGATCAGGCAGCCGCGCGAGTCGGCGAACCGCTGCGAGAGCAGCTCCCGTGTGGGCACGTTCTCGGCGGCCGGGTCGCCGACCCAGCGGCCGCGGTCGGCGAACGAGATCCGCGAGGCCTCGATGAACCGGTGCAGGTACTGGGTCTCGGAGAGCTTCGACAGGTCGGTGCGCTCGAGGATGTTGAGCGCCTCGCCGACGGTGGTGCCGCCCGAGGACGAGGGCGCCATGCTGTACACGTCGAGGCCCCGGTAGCTCACCTGCGTCGGAGCCTGCCGCTTGGTCTCGTACGCGCGCAGGTCGCCGGTGGTCAGATCGCCCGAGCGGACGATCCGGGTGGCGGCCGGATCCACGGGGGGTTTGCGGACGGCCCGGACGATGTCCTCGGCGATCGGGCCCCGGTACAGCGCGCCGGTGCCCTTGCGGGCCAGTTCCGCGTACGTGGCCGCCAGGTCGGGGTTCTTGAAGGTGGAGCCGACCACCGGCAGGGCGCCACCCGGCAGGAAGAGCTTCCTGGTGTCGGGGAAGTCCTTGAAGCGGTCCTGGTTGAGCTCCGTCTGGGCCCGGAAGGTCGGGTCGACGGTGAACCCGTCGCGCGCGAGTTTCTCGGCGGGCTTGAGGAGTTGGCCGAGCGGGCGGGTGCCCCAGGCGTCCAGCGCGGTCTTCCAGGTGGCCGGGGTGCCGGGGACGCCGACGGATCGGCCGCTGGTCTGGCCCTGCTCGAAGGGGATGGGGACGCCGTTCTCCTGGAAGAGGGCGGCGGTGGCCGTGGCGGGCGCGGTCTCGCGGCCGTCGATGGTCTGTACCCGGCGGGACTTGGCGTCGTAGTGGACGAAGTAGCCGCCTCCGCCGATGCCGGCCGAGTACGGCTCGGTCACCCCGAGCGCGGCCGCCGTCGCGACGGCGGCGTCCACGGCGTTGCCGCCGGACCGCAGGACCGCGATGCCGGCGGCGGAGGCGTCGGCGTCGACACTGGCGACGGCACCGCCGTAGCCGGCGGCGACCGGGACCTTGGCGGGAGTGCCCCCCGCGGACGCCACCGCCCCTGACGGCGGGGCGGCGGCGCCGGTGGACACCAGCGCTGCGGCGAGGGCGACGAGCGCTAACTGACGTGTGGCGGAACGACGCATCCGAACCTCCAGTCGACGGCCTGTCGGACCCCACCGGACAGGCCTGAACTCGGCACTTTAACTTCACCGCACCCCCCGCGTCAGGAAGACTCCGTGCGGGCTAGCATCCGGCCCATGAACGAAGACGTGCGCAACATCGTGCTCGGAGTGGTGGCCACCGCCATCAGCGGCGGCTTCGGCTGGTTCACCCGGACCTATCTGTGGCGCCGTACGCTGCGCCGCAAGCAGGCCTTCTTCGGCCTGCCCACCGGCTCCGACTGCCTGTTCGTGGTCAACCGGCAGATGGGCGGCACCGAGGGGTCGGTGCACCGCAACGACGCCTTCGCGCTGCTGGAGATATCCGCCCTGATCAAGGACTGCGGGGCCAATCTCCAGATCGTCTCCCACGACTCCGTCCGTCAGGGCTTCGGGGAGCGCGCCGAGTTCTGCGTGGGCGGGCCGGTGTCCAATGCGCGGACGGCGGCGCACCTGGCCTCCATGCTGCCGGGGGTCCGGGTCGACCTGTCCTCCGAGCCGGGCCCGGACCGCGGGGCGATCCACGTCGGCGAGGAGACGTACCGCTGGCAGAAGGGCCGGATCGACCACGTGCTGCTGGCCCGGCTGACGACCGGACCGGGGAGCCGGCCGGTGTTCCTGGTCTCCGGACAGACCGCGATCAGCAACCAGGCGGGCGCCCGCTACCTGGCGCGCCACCACGAGCACTTGGCGCGCCGCTACCGCGGGGACTCCTTCTGCGTGGTGCTGAAGGTCACCAACTCCGACGCGTACGGCCCGGACGTGGTCGAGCTGCTGGCGGACGTCACCCGGCCGGCCCGGTCACCCGCAGCGGCAGCCGCGTGATCCCGTTGATGAAGTTCGACACCAGCCGGCGCGGCGGGCCCGCGAGTTCCGGAGCCGGCATGGCCGCGCGCCACTCCTCGTAGAGCACGCGCAGCTGGAGCCGGGCGAAGTGGGCGCCGAGGCAGACGTGCGGGCCGTCCCCGAAGGAGACGTGCGCGTTGGGTGTCCGGGCGAGGTCGAGGCGCCCGGGGTCGGTGAAGACGCGTTCGTCGTGGTTGGCGGAGGCGTGGAAGACCACCACCTTGTCGCCGGCGCGGATCGGCTGCCCGGCGAGTTCGGTGTCCACGGCGGCCGTGCGGCGGAAGCTGAGCACCGGCGGGTGGACGCGCAGCAGTTCGTCCACGGCGGTGTGCATCGGGGTCCGGCCCTCGGCGAGCAGCCGGTACGCGTCCGGGTCGCCGGCCAGGGCCAGCAGTCCGCCGGGCGCGGCGCTGCGCACGGTGTCGTTGCCGGCGACGGTGAGCAGGAAGAAGAACATCTCCAGCTCGGCCGGGTCCAGTCCGGCCTCGGCGAGCGCGGTCATGACGTCGTCGCCGGGGTGCGCGCGCTTGTGGGCGGCCAGTTCCCGGGCGTACGTGAACATCTCGCCGAGCAGCGCCGGGGAGCGCGGGTTGAGCGGCTTTCCGTCGGGGCCGAGGAGGGGCGCGGGCGCGTCCTCGGGATCCTGGTAGCCGATGATCCGTACGGTCCACTCGAGCAGCAGGCTCCGGTCGGCGGCCGGGACGCCCAGCAGGTCGGTCAGGTTGAGCAGCGCGTACTCGTCGGTGACCGTGCGGACCAGGTCGGCGGCGCCGTCCTCGGACTTCGCGCGGGCGGCGGCGAGCAGGGTGCGGGCCCGCTCGCGGACCCGCCCGGCGAAGGCGTCGACGCGGGCGGGGGTGAAGGCGCGGGAGACCAGCCGGCGCAGCCGCCCGTGGTCGCCCGCGCTGCGGCGCGGGTCCTGGTTGAGCATCGTGCGCCGCAGGAACGGCAGGTCGGCCGGGTCGGGGTCGCGGATCTGGGTCGCGCCGATCCACGAGGAGTACGTGGCGTGGTCGCGCAGCACCCGGACCACGTCGGCGTGCCGGGTGACGGCCCAGAAGCCGGGGCCGGCGGGCCAGCCCTGGATCTCCGGCTCGGCCTGCCAGGCGACCGGGTGCCGGTCGCGCAGCAGCCGGTAGTTCTCGTACGGGATCCCGGCGCCGTAGATCCGGGGGTCGAAGACGTCGGGCACGTACGCGGCGGGATCCATGGGGCCACGGTGGCGGGAGCACCCGCCCCGCCGCAAGGGGGTGGTCAGTTCCCGAGGTTGCAGCGGGCGGGTCCGACCGAGGTGTCCGGGCCGCGCAGGACCACCGCGTACTGCGGGTCGACGGAGGCGGCCGTGCACACGAGTTGACGGCGGGCCGTCTCGGACAGGCCGGCGACGGCGAACGGCAGCCGGACCTCCACGGTCTCCGCGGACACGATGCTCGTCGAGAGGCCGAACGGCGGTTTCCTGTCGGCCGGCGCGGGCACCCGCGTCTCCAGGCCTGCGGCCTTCTCCTCGTCGAGGGGGCCGATGAGCAGCCGCATGAGGACGGATACCACCGACTCCGCGGGCTGCTCCTTCTCGGGTACGGGGAAGAGCCGCCCCTCGGACGTCACGAAGTACACCGTGCCCTTGGTGTGGGGGTCGGGGAAGACCACCTTCGCGGCGTCTCCGCTCTCGATGACCCCGGTGGGCTTGATCCCGCAGCCGGCGAGCAGCAGCCCGCCCAGCAGCAGGGCGGCGGCCGCGGCCGTCCGTACCCGGGTCACGCGTCGGCCTCCAGAGGCATGTCGAGGGTGAACACCGCTCCCCCGGCGGGCCCGTTCGCGGCGCGCAGGGTTCCGCCGTGCAGTCGGACGTTCTCCAGGCTGATGGCGAGGCCGAGGCCGCTGCCCGCGGAGCGGGTACGGGCGGCGTCGGCCTTGAAGAACCGGTCGAAGATGTGCGGCAGCACCTCCGGGGCGATGCCGGGCCCGCTGTCGGCGACTTCGATCAGCAGCCGGGGGCCGCCGGGCCTCGGCTCGGTGCGCACGCCGACGTGGACCGGGGCGCTGCCGTGCTTGAGGGCGTTGCCGACGAGGTTGGCGAGGACGACGTCGAAGCGGCGCGGGTCGATCCGGGCGCGGACCTGCCACGGCAGGTCGGTGACCACCTGTTCGTCGTCCCAGCGGCGGAGTTCGAGGGTTTTGCGCACCGCCTCGGCGATGTCCACGTCGTCGAGGTTGAGCTCGGCGGCACGGGCGTCGAAGCGGGAGATCTCCATGAGGTCCTCGACGAGGACGGCGAGCTTGCCGGTCTCGGCGCTGACCAGCCGCACGGCGGCTGCCGTGTCGGGGTCCAGCCGCTCGGCGTCCTCGTCCAGGACCTCGGTGACGGCGAGCATCCCCGACAGCGGGGTGCGCAGCTCGTGGGAGACGTCGGAGGCGAAGCGGCGGGCCCGGATCTCGGCCTCCCGCAGTTCGCTCACGGACTGTTCGAGGGCGCGGGCGGTCTCGTTGAAGGTACGGGCGAGTCCGGCGAGCTCGTCGGCGCCGCGGACCTCGATGCGGGTGTCGAGGCGGCCGCGGCCGAGGCGCTGGGCGGCGCGGCGCATGTCCCGTACGGGGCGCAGCACGCTGCGCGCGGCGAGCAGGGCGGGGACGACGGCGATGGCCAGGCCGGGGACGGCGCCGCGCTTGGCGGCTTCGACCATGGCCTCGACCGTCTTGCCCTCGGTGGTCAGGCGCATCGTCGCGAAGATGACCAGGCCTGTGGGTTCCCGGGTCTCGTTGTGGAGGAAGACGGCGGGCATGCCGACGGTGAGGTACGGGGTGCCGGAGGCGTCGGTCACCCGCTGGAAGGCGCCGTGCGGATGGGACGTCACCTGGCGGCGGAGCTGCTCGGTCACCACGGTGGAGGTCGGCGCGGTGGTGCTGGAGGCCCGCAGGCTGCCGTACTCGGCGAAGACGTTCCACGGGTTGGGCTTGCCCTTCTTGCCCACCTCGTTGACGATGCGCTGGAGCTGCGCCTGGTCCAGCGGCAGGTCGAGGGGCTGGTTGCCCACGAGGTCGCGCAGGGTGATGACCGCGGTGTCCTGGCTCTGCTTGAGGACCGCGGTGCGGGCCTGCTGGTAGGTCAGCGTGGCCGTGGTCACCGCGCTGATCGCGGCGACCAGCAGGAAGGCCGCGATCAGCCGGGTGCGCAGCCCGAGCGGCGCGATGCGCCTCACAGCGGTCCGAACCGGTAACCGAAGCCGCGCACGGTCTGGATGTAGCGGGGGCCGGCGTCGGGGTCCTCGATCTTGGTGCGCAGCCGGCGTACGCAGGCGTCCACGAGCCGGGCGTCGGCGTGGTAGCTGTGGTCCCACACGTACTCGAGGAGCTGCTGGCGGGAGAAGACCTGCTCGGGCGAGGCGGACAGGTGCAGCAGGAGCTTGATCTCGCTGGGGGCGAGGGGGACGCGCTCGCCGTTCTTGGCGACGGTCAGCCCGGCGCGGTCGATGGCGAGCTCACCGTGGAACTCGACCTCGGGACGGCTGCCCGCAGGGGCACCGAGCCGGCGCAGTACCGCCTTGATGCGGGCCTCGATGACCTCGGTGCGGGCGGGTTTGACGATGTAGTCGTCGGCGCCGGCCTCGAGGCCGACGACTATGTCGAAGTCGTCTCCGCGGGCGGTCAGCATGATGATCGGGAGCTGGCTGGTCTCGCGGATGCGGCGGCAGACCTGCACGCCGTTCATCCCGGGCAGCATGAGGTCGAGCAGCACCAGCTCCGGGAGGAAGCTGGCCATCAGCGCGAGGCCGGCCTCGCCGGTCTCGGCGGCGCTCACCTCGTGGCCGCGGCGGCGCAGGCCGAGGCCCACTCCTTCTCTGACGGAAGGGTCGTCCTCGATCAGCAGTACGCGTGGCATCCGGTCATTGTCCAAGGTGGTGGGGGGCGGCTTGCTCTCCTGTCAACGGCCGAGTTTCCGCCGCAGGGAGTCCAGCAGGTCGGTGATTTCCGTGAGGCGCAGCGGCCTGGCGAGCAGGACGACGACGAGCGCGACGGCCGCGGTTCCCGCGCCGAGCGCGGCGAAGTCGCCGAACTTCTCGGACGCGCGGGCGGCCGCGTGTCCGGCGGCGCCGGCGGGGAGGCAGGCGATCAGCAGCCGCAGGTGGGTGCGTACGGCCGTGGCCCGCCGGTCGGTGCGGGTGCCCGTGCGCGGGCCGAGCCGCCGGGCGAGGGTGTACGCGGTGACCGCGAGGCCCGCGAACAGTGCGACGGAGTAGGCGCCGGCCATGCCGGTGACGGCCCAGCGCGGCGGCAGCAGCAGGTACGCCGCGACCGACAGCGCGGCCCACAGGCCGGCGATGACCAGGTTCAGGAAGAACGGGGTCCGGGTGTCGGAGAGGGCGTAGAACCCGCGCGAGAGGACGTACTGGCCGGAGAAGGCGATCAGGCCGGGTGCGAAGGCCATCAGCATGCCGGCCATCACTTCGATGTCGGCGGCGGTGGTGCGCCCGTACCCGAAGACACCGCCCATCACCCAGGGGGCGAGGGCCGCGAAGACCGCGGTGGCAGGGACCACGAGGGCGGCGCTGGAGCGCAGCGCGTACGAGACGTCGCGGCGGACCGCGCCGAGGTCGCCGTCTGCGGCGGCGGAGCTCATCCGGGGCATCAGGGCGGTCACGAGGGACACGGTGATGATGCCCTGCGGGACGATCCACAGCTGGTAGGCGTTGCTGTAGGCGGTGTATCCGGCGCCGCCGGCCAGCCCTGCCTCCACGGCGTGCCGGCCGGTGGTGGTGGAGAGACGGGTCACCACCCAGTAGCTGATCTGGTTGGTGAGGACGAGCATGACCAGCCAGCCCGCGTTGCGCAGCGGGCGGGCGAGGCCGCTGCCGCGCCAGTCGAAGCGGGGGCGCCAGCGGAAGCGGGCGGCGCGCAGCGAGGGGATCAGGGCGAGGGCCTGGACGACGATGCCGGCGGTGGTGCCGAGGCCGAGGAGGCGGGTCTCGCCGGCCGTCAGGCCGTCGGCACCTCCGTGACTGCCCTGGGACACGTAAAGGAACAGCCCGAAGACGCCGATGATCACGATGTTGTTGAGGACCGGGGTCCACATCATCGCGCCGAACCGGCCGCGCGCGTTCAGCACCTGGCCGAGCAGGGTGAACAGCCCGTAGAAGAGGATCTGCGGGAGGCAGTACCGGGCCAGGGCGACGGTGGTGCTCGCCTGGGCCCCGGTGTACGGGGTGTACGCCGAGACGATCAGCGGCGCCGCCAGGACGGCGACGGCGGTGAGGACCAGGAGCGCAGCGGTGCAGGCGGTCAGCAGCCGGTCGGTGTACGCGGCGCCGCCGTCCCGGTGCTCCTTGGCGGCCCGGACCAGCTCGGGCACGAAGACGGCGTTGAGCGCGCCGCCGATGAGCAGCATGTACAGGATGTTCGGGACGGTGTTGGAGACGGCGTAACTGTCACCGAGCAGCCCGATGCCGAGTGCGGCGACGACGACGGCGGAGCGGACGAAGCCGGTGGCGCGGGAGACGATCGAGCCGGCCGCCATGAGCGCACCGCTGCGCAGCACCGAGGTCTTCCCCGGTGCCGGCTCCGCGGTGCCTGCGGCGGACATGCCCTCGGCGGACGGTCCGGTCGGAGGTCTGGTGTCGGTGGCCGTCACCGGCGGGCCAGATACGCCTGGAACGCCTTGTGGAGCGCCGTGTTGGCGTATCCGTCCATCGGGATCTCCCACTCGCCGAGCGTTTCGACGACCTGCCCGCCGGTGCCGAGCTTCCAGCGCAGCAGCCCGAAAGAACGTTCGTCGGGGTCAAGGGTGGAGGGTACCCCGCGCATGTCGTATTCGTCCGCCCCGAGGATGTGGGCGTCCTGCATCATCCGCCACTGCAGGGCGTTGCTGGGGCGGACGTCGCGGCGGTGGTCGGCGGAGGCTCCGGTCTGGTACCAGACCCGGCGCCCGGCCACGATCATGGTGTGCGCGGCGAGGATCTCGCCCTGGTGGATGCCCAGGTAGAGGCGCATCCGGCCGGGCGACTCGGCGTTGAGGACCTCGTACTGCTGCTGGTAGTACGCGAGCGAGCGGCCGAGCCGGAAGCCGTCGCGCTCCTCGGTGATGCGCAGCAGCCGGTAGAACTCGGGCAGGTCGGCGGAGGTGCCGAGGATCGTCTCCACGCCGCACTTCTCGGCCCTGCGCACGTTGCGCCGCCACTCCTGGTTGAGGCCGGACCACAGCTCGTCGACGGAGCGGCCGGCGAGCGGCACGCGGAAGACGTGGCGCGGCTGGGCGTCGCCGTCGTCCTCGCCGCCGCAGCGCTTCCAGCCGCGGGTGCGCAGCCGGTCGGCGAGGGCCGCGCCGACCGGGTCGACCTCGGTGGCGAGCACGTCGGAGATCTGCCGACCCGCCCCGGTACCGGACTTGACGGCGGCGGCGTCCCAGCGGCGGTAGGCGGGCGTGGGTCCGATCCGGACGGCGAAGGCGCCGGCCTCGCGCAGATGGCGCTTGAAGGGGTCCAGCCACCGGTCGATGTCCGGGTCGGACCAGTCGGCGACCGGGCCTTCGGGGAGGTAGGCGAAGTATTTACGGGTGCCCGGGAATTGGCGGTACAGGACCAGTCCGGCTCCGGCTATTTCCCCGTCGGGGTAGTGCCATCCGACCCTTTCCGAGCGCCAAAGGTCCTTCACTCCGGCCCAGGACGGGTACTGGAGAAAGCTCGCGTTCCGGTTCTTGGAAAGGAAGGCCTGGTATTCCGGAACGGACAGCGGACGCACACTCAGCTCCCGGTCCGGGTGCTGGTGTCGCTGGGCGGGGGTCACGAGCAGTGCGCACACGACGGATCGGCCTTCCTGTACGTCCGGGAACCCGGGATGCGGATGCGGGATGCACAGGACTCTCACAGGGGTCCATGACCGAAGTGCGCGGCGATTGTGACCGGACGATGACCGTTTTGCTGCGGTCCACGTCACAACCGAAAGTCGGATCTTTTCGGCGGATTGCGCAACCTACAGTCGTGCCGTTCGCATCTCCTTTTGCGGACGATCGTTACTTGGAGGGGTTTTCGTTGAGCCGCACACGCCGCATCGCACGCAGTCGCCACGCCATGCTGGCCGGGACCGCACTCATGGCCGCCGCGCTGACCGCCTGCGGGGGCGGCTCGGGCGGTGGGAACGGGAGCGGGTCCGGCGGGGCGGAGATGAAGAAGAAGCCCGACATGGCGATATCGGTGAACCTCACGGGCGATCAGGCCAAGCCCGGCGAGCCGGTGAAGGTGACGCTCGCCGACGGGAAGCTGTCCCTGGTGAAGGTGTCCGACGGCAAGGGCGGTGAACTGCCCGGGAAGATAGCCGACGACGGCAAGTCCTGGACGTCCGAGCGCAACGCCTCGCCGGGCACGGACTACAAGGTCGAGGCGCAGAACACCGACAGCCAGAGCGCGAGCGCCCAGTTCAAGACGGTCGCCGCGGACAAGGTGAACAAGGTCACGATCAACCCGGGCAAGGCCAACCCGGTGGTGGGCATCGCCCAGCCGATCTCGATCGTCTTCGACAACCCGGTGAAGAACAAGGCCGAGGTCGAGAAGCACCTGAAGGTCACCACCTCGAACAACACCGAGGGCTCCTGGGGCTGGTTCAAGGACTACACCGGCAACGACCGGGTGGACTGGCGGCCGAAGGAGTACTGGAAGTCCGGCACCGAGGTCAAGGTCGCCATGAACCTCAACGGGGTGGACTCGGGCCAGGGCGGCGGGATGTTCGTCAAGGACTACGACACCGAGTTCAAGATCGGCAAGGACCGCCGGCTCGAGGTGAACCTGGACACCCACAAGATGACGGTGACCGAGGACGGCCAGGCGGTGAAGACCATCCCGGTCTCGGCGGGCACGCCCGGCGGCCAGAAGGCCTCCTGGTCCGGGAAGATGGTGCTGATGAGCAAGGAGGGCACCATCCGGATGGACTCCCAGACGGTGGGCCTGGGCGACTCCTACGACAAGATGGTCGACTACTCGATGCGGGTGACCTGGTCGGGCATGTACATCCACGCCGCTCCGTGGAACTCGGGCAACTTCGGCCGGGCCAACGCCAGTTCCGGCTGCGTGGGGATGAGCGACTCCGACGCGAAGGCCCTCTTCGCCATGGCCCAGGTCGGCGACCTGGTCGAGGTCACCGGCGACGGCTCCAAGGGCAAGGCCGAGATCGGCAACGGCTACGGCGAGTGGAACCTGTCCTGGGACGAGTGGAAGGCCAAGAGCGCCCTCGCCGGCGGCGCGGGCGGCACTCCCCAGAACGGCTGATCCGCGCACTTGACACCCACCCAATCGTTACCAGCGCGTAACTTACCGACGGGTTACCCCCGGTAAGCCCCTCCCGTTACCGTCGGGTCACTTTGACACCGGCGCACGCGAGGAGCGATTGATGGTTCGCACCGTCCGCACCACCCCCGCCGCGGCTGCCGTGGTGGCCGTACTGGCGGCGACCGCCCTGGGCCTGGCCCCCCACCAGGCCCAGGCGGCGCCCGCCCCCGCTGCCGCACGCGCGGCCGATGCCTCGGCGGAGCTCCGCTTCCACGACATCCCCGGCTCCGGCGGGATCACCCTCAAGGGCAACGTCTTCACCCCGGCGGGCGCCCAGCCCGGCCGGAAATACCCGCTGATCGTGCTCCCCACCAGCTGGGGCATGCCGCAGATCGAATACATCGCGCAGGCCGAGAAGCTCGCCGACGACGGCTACGTCGTGGTCAGTTACACCTCCCGCGGCTTCTGGCTCTCCGGCGGCGAGATCGAGGTGGCCGGCCCGCCGGACACCGCCGACGTCTCCGCCGTCATCGACTGGGCGCTCGCCAACACCCCCGCCGACGCCGGCCACATCGGCCTGGGCGGGGTCTCGTACGGCGCGGGCATCAGCCTGCTGGCCTCCGCGCAGGACCCCCGGATCAAGGCCGTGGTCGCGCTCAGCGGCTGGGCCGACCTCATCGAGTCGATCTACTCGGGCCGCACCCAGCACCTCCAGGCCGCCGCGATGCTCGGCGGCGCCGGCTACCTCACCGGCCGCCCGGGCCCCGAACTGCGGCAGATCCTGGGCGACTTCCTCGGCTCCCGGCTGGACCGGGAGCCACAGATGATCGAGTGGGGCAAGAAGCGCTCCGCCGTGGAGCAGATCGACCGGATCAACGCCAACGGCGCCGCGATCATGCTGGGCAACGCCTGGGGCGACACCATCTTCCCGCCCAACCAGTACGCCGCCTTCTACGAGAAGCTGACGGGCCCCAAGCGCCTGGAGTTCCGCCCCGGCGACCACGCCACCGCCGAGGGCACCGGTCTGCTCGGCCTGCCCAACGACACCTGGACCAACGCCCACCGCTGGTTCGACCGCTACCTCAAGGGCGAGCGCAACGGCGTCGACACCGAGGCACCGGTACAGATCAAGTCCCGCAGCAACGACGGCTACGAGGGCTACGCCGACTGGAAGTCGGTCGGCTCCGGCGGCGCCGAGAAGCTCGCGCTCTCCGACAGCGAGCACCTCTTCGCCAACGTCGACTCGGGCGCCGACGGCGGCGTCATCTTCCTCTCCAGCATCCTGGACCAGTTCGTCAAGGCGCCCCCGACCGCCTCCATCCCGCTCCTGCCCCGCGCCTTCGCCGCCGTCTGGCAGTCGCCCCGCCACGACACGGACCGCCGCATCCGCGGCACGGTGAAGGTGCACACCACCGTCACCCCCACCGCCTCGGACGGCACCTTCGTCGCGTACCTCTACGACGTCGGCCCGCTCGGCATCGGCAAGCTCGTCAGCAACGCCCCGTACACCTTCCACGGCAAGCCCCGGGGCCAGGCCTTCGGCGTGGACCTGGAGCTGTTCTCCACCGCCTACGACGTGCCGGCGGGCCACCGGCTCGCCCTGGTGATCGACACCGTCGACCCCCTGTACATCGAGCACAACCCCACCGGCGCACAGCTGACCTTCTCCTCGCCGCGCACCGATCCCTCGTACGTCTCGGTACCTCTGCGCGAGCAGTGATCTGCGGCTGCTGCCGGACGGGGCGGCTCTTCGGAGCTACCGTGGACCGCCCGGCAGCACCGTTCCGGGTTCGGCCTCGGCGACGTCGACCGCCTCTGTCTTCAGGCTGCGCCGCTCGAACCGCGCCACCCAGCCGGCGAACCAGGAGAGCAGCATGCACATCCCGATGTAGATCGGGGAGATGATCATCACGACCGGGATGAACGGCAGGTCGTAGTCGAGGTTCGAGGCGATCAGCTTGCCCGCGTGCAGGAACTCCTCGTACGTGATCAGGTAGCCGAGCGAGGTGTCCTTCAGGGCCACCACCAGCTGGCTGATGATCGTGGGCAACATCGCGCGGACCGCCTGCGGGGCGAGCACGTACGTCATGACCTGGGTCTTGCGCATGCCCAGCGCGTACGCCGCCTCCCGCTGGCCCCTGTCGACCGAGTTGATGCCCGTACGGAAGACCTCGGCGAGCACCGAGCCGTTGTACAGGGTCAGCCCCGCCACCAGCGCGGGCAGCGGCTGGACCTTGAGGGCGACGAAGATGAAGAAGATCATCACCAGCACCGGCATGGCCCGGAAGAACTCCACGCACAGCGTGGCCGCCCAGCGCAGCGGCCGGTGCACGGAGAGCCGCCCGGTCGCGAGCACCGCGCCGAGGACGAGCGAGAACACCGAGGCGTACAGGAAGGCCTTGAGGGTGTTGCCCAGCCCCTCGAGCAGCAGTTCCTGGATGCCCTGGTACGTGAAGGGGCTCCACTTGGCGGCGGTGAACTGCTCGGTGTCGAAGAGGAGGTAGAGGATCCAGGCGAGCAGGGCGAGGATCACCACCGTCGAGGCGATCCCGTAGAGGAAGTGCCGGTGCCGGGCCCGCGGGCCGGGCACGTCGTAGAGGGCGGAGGACTCCAGGTCCCCGTGGAGCGCGTGCGCGGTCATCGGGTGATCCCCCAGCGCTTCTCCAGCACGTTGAAGAGCGCGCTGATGGACAAGGTGATGATCAGGTAGCCGACGGCGATCCAGACGAAGGTCCAGACGATGCTGTAGCCCAGCTCGTTGAGGGTCTTGTACGTGCCCAGCAGCTCGGTGACGCTGAAGGCGCCGGCGATCGCCGAGTTCTTGGCGAGTGCGATCAGGGTGGAGCCGATGGGCGGGATGACGCTGCGGAAGGCCTGCGGCAGGACCACCGCGCCGAGGGTCTGGGTGAAGGTCATGCCGAGGCTGCGGGAGGCTTCGCCCTGGCCCTTGGGCACGGTGTTGATGCCCGAGCGCAGGACCTCGCAGATGAAGGCGGAGGTGTAGCAGCCCAGCGCCAGGACCGCGAACACCTGGAAGGGCAGCACCAGTCCGAAGCGCGGCAGGCCGAGCAGTACGGCGAAGAAGAGCAGCGTGAGCGGGGTGTTGCGGAGCACGGTGACCCAGACCGTGCCGAAGACGCGGAAGGAGCCGACGGGCGCGACGCGGAAGGAGGCCATCACGAAGCCGAGGACGAGGGCGAGGATCGAGGCGTAGACCGTGAGCTCGAGGGTGCCGAGGAAACCCTCTCCGTAGACCGAGAAGTTCTCCGTGAGTACGTGCATGGTGGTGCGCTCCCTCAGCTCGCCGGGTAGCGGTCGATGGCGGGCGGCTTCGGGGCGGGCACGCCGGAGAGGCCGAGCGTGGCCTCGTACGCCTTCTTCCAGTTGCCGTTCTTCTCGTTCTCCTCCAGGGCGTCGTCGAGGGCGAAGCGCAGGGCGTTGTCGCCGCGCGGGACGCCGATCCCGTAGGGCTCCTGGGAGAAGGGCTTGCCGACCACCTTGAGCTCGTCGGGGACCTTGGCCGCGTAGCCGAGGAGGATGGAGTCGTCGGTGGAGACGGCGTCGACCTGGTAGGTCAGCAGGTTGTCCACGCAGGCCGAGTAGGTGTCGTAGGCGACCAGGACCGCGCGGGGGTACTCCTTCTGGAGCCGCTGGTACGGGGTGGAGCCTGCGGCGGAGCAGACCTTCTTGCCGGCCAGGTCCTCGGGCCCCTTGATGTCCTGCTCGTCCTTGCGGACGAGCAGGGACTGGCCGGCCATGAAGTACGGGCCGGCGAAGCCGACCTGCTTCTTGCGGTTGTCGTTGATCGTGTAGGTGCCGACGTAGTAGTCGATCTGGCCGTTCTGGAGGGCGGTCTCGCGGTTGGCGGAGGCGATCGTCTTGAACTCGATCGTCTTGGGGTCGAAGCCGAGGGAGGCCGACATCATCTTGGCGATCTCGATGTCGAAGCCGGAGTATCGGCCGCTCGCGGGGTCCTTCTCGCCCAGGTAGGGCTGGTCCTCCTTGACGCCGACCACGAGGCGGCCGCGTCGCTTGGCGCGCTCCCAGGTCGGGGACTGCGGCAGCTCGAAGCCGGTCGCCACCTTGTACACCGGCAGGTCCTCGGGCTGCGGGCCCTTGACCGGGGGGCTGCCCTCCTTGCCGCAGCCGGCGAGGGCCGCCAGCAGGGCGGCGACGAGGAGAAGGAGGCAGGCGCGCAGCCGCACGCCGCGTGTTCGCTTCATCGGGCCCGCCCCTCAGTGCTTGAGGATCTTGGAGAGGAAGTCCCTGGCCCGTTCGCTCTCGGGGGCGGTGAAGAAGGCCTCCGGTGTCCGGTCCTCGACGATCCTGCCGTCGGCCATGAACACGACGCGGTTGGCGGCGGAGCGTGCGAAGCCCATCTCGTGGGTGACCACGACCATGGTCATGCCGTCGGCGGCGAGCTGCCGCATGACCTCCAGCACCTCGTTGATCATCTCCGGGTCGAGGGCGGAGGTGGGCTCGTCGAAGAGCAGGGCCTTGGGGTTCATCGCCAGGGCGCGGGCGATGGCGACGCGCTGCTGCTGGCCGCCGGAGAGCTGGGCGGGGTACTTCGGCGCCTGGTCGGCGAGGCCCACGCGGGCGAGCAGCTCGCGGGAGCGCTTGTCGGCCTCGTCCTTCTTGCGGTTCCTGACCTTGACCTGGGCGAGCGAGACGTTGGCGAGGACGGTCTTGTGCGCGAAGAGGTTGAAGGACTGGAAGACCATCCCGACGTCGGCGCGGAGCGCGGCCAGTTCCTTGCCCTCGTCGGGCAGCGGCTTGCCCTCGAGCCTGATCGTGCCCGACTCGATGGTCTCCAGGCGGTTGATGGTCCGGCACAGGGTCGACTTCCCGGAACCGGACGGGCCGATGATCACCACCACCTCCCCGCGGCCGACGGTGAGGTTGATGTCCTGGAGGACGTGCAACGCCCCGTAGTGCTTGTTGACGTCCCGCAGCTCGATCAACGGATCGACGGCCATGCGCTGCCCTGCCCACCTGTCGGAATCTCGAGGTCAGCGCAAACTATCCAGCCGCGGAAGAGCACTTCGCCTCGACACGCCTAAAGAGGGCATAAAGCCCACGGGGTGATGAAACAGCCCGCAGGATCCCGCGGAAGGGCTCAGCCCTCGGAGGCTTCTGCGTAGGCCTGGGAGAGCTCGGGGGATCCGGTCATCGCCCAGGACACCCCCGACTCCACCACGTTCAGCTCGCGGCCCGAGGCCAGGCGGATCACCGGCTGGCCGTTGGGCCACACCTGCCAGGCGGAGCCCGGCTTGGTCCGGATGATCACGGTCCCGAGGTAGAGGCCCGCGTCGTTGCCGAGCCAGGGCACGACCACAGGGTCCCGGCGCCAGCGGGGCATCAGCTGGTCGAGCGCCTCCAACGAGGCCGGGCTCTCGTCGAGTTCCAGCCCGGCCGCGCGCGCATGGACGCGCAGCATCTCGCATTCCGAGAACAACTCGTTGACGCCCTCGGGGTCCTCCGTGAGGGCGGCGGCGAGCCCCGCACCCCGTTCCGTTGCGTGCCGGTTCAGCCAGTTGTCCAGGAAGGGGATGTTCATACCGCCCAGCCTGGCACCAGGATCCCGCGCTGGCCACAGGGCGCGCGGGATCCGTCCGCGGCGCCCGGGCCGGACACCCCCTGGGGGGTGTCTTGCCGATCAGGCCGGATCAGGGAGCGGCGTCCGGTGCGTGCGATCGCAAGGCCGAGGAGGGAGTCGACGCGGAGCGTCGGCGAGTGACGAGAACGCGGCGAGCGCGCGTGCCGGACGCCGCGAGCCCGGCCTGATCGACAAGACGCCCCCTAGGCGTCCAGCGCCAGGTCCACGACGACCGGGGCGTGGTCCGAGGCGCCCTTGCCCTTGCGCTCCTCGCGGTCGACGTAGGCGTCGGTGACGGCCTTGGTGAAGGGCTCGTTCCCGTAGACCAGGTCGATGCGCATGCCCCGGTTCTTGGGGAAGGCGAGCTGGCGGTAGTCCCAGTACGTGTACGGACGGTCGTACTTGAGCGGGCGCGGCAGCACATCGGAGAGTCCCGCGGCACGCAGTGCCTCCAGGGCGGCGCGCTCGGCGGGGGTCACGTGGGTCAGGCCCGCGAAGACCGCCGGGTCGAAGACGTCCTCGTCGGTGGGGGCCACGTTGAAGTCGCCGAGCACGGCGAACGGACGCGGGCCGGCCGCGTCTTCGGCGACGGCGGTGGTCAGCGAGCGGAACCAGTCCAGCTTGTAGCCGTAGTGGTCGTGCTCGACCTCGCGGCCGTTCGGCACGTACACCGACCACAGGCGCACCCCGCCGCAGGTGGCGGAGATCGCCCGGGGTTCCTGGACGCCCTCGTAGTCGGGGCCGCCGGGCAGGCCCGTGACCACGTCCTCCAGGCCGACCTTGGAGATCAGGGCCACCCCGTTCCACCTGCCGGTGGCGTTGACGGCCGCCTCGTAGCCCAGCTCGCGCAGCTGCTCGTGCGGGAACTGCTCCGCGGAGCACTTGGTCTCCTGGATGCACACGGCATCCGTGCCGGAGCTCTCCAGCCAGGCCAGCAGGCGCGGCAGCCGGGCGGTGATCGAGTTGACGTTGTACGTGGCGATACGCATGCCGTCCAACCTACCGCCCGGCTCCGACAGTCACAGTTCGGCGGCGTCCCCGGCGGCGAGCCGCCCGTGGTGGGTGCCGCCCAGGGCGGCCAGGGCGTGGTCGTAGATCGGCCGGGCGATGTCCGAGAGGTAGGCGTCGTGGATGTCGATGGCCCGGCGCGGCTTGACCTCGCGCAGGTAGTCGATCACCTCGGCGACCTTGTTCCAGGGCGCGTGCACCGGCAGCATCAGGGTGTCCACGGGCACCTCGGGCACCGTCAGCGCGTCACCGGGGTGGAACAGCGAACCCTCCACCAGGTAGCCGACATTGGTGACCTGCGGGATGTCCGGGTGGATCACGGCGTGCAGCTCGCCGTGCACCTGGACCTCGAACCCGGCGGCGGTGAAGGCGTCGCCGTGGCCGACGGTGTGCACGCGGCCCGGGTAGGCCGGGGCCAGCCGCTCCGCGACGCTGCGCAGCGTCCACAGCGCGGCGGCCGGGTTCGCGTCGAGCGCGGCCCGCAGCCGGCCCTCGTCGAAGTGGTCGGGGTGCTCGTGCGTGACGAGCAGGGCTTCCGCCCCGAGCCCCGCGTCGGGCTCGCTGAAGGCGCCCGGGTCGATGACGAGCACACGCCCGTCCTTCTCCAGTTGGACACAGGAGTGCAGCCGCTTGGTGAGCTTCATGATCCCAGGCTAGCGGCGGGAGGACGCGGCCACGGGAGCGGTACCAGGGGGCTGTCGGGCGGGCCGCTACGGGGTCGCCGTGGACACCACGTAGACCCGGGGCTTCTCCGGGTCCGTGAGGTCGACCGTGACGTCCCGGGTCGGGCGCGGGTTCGGCTGCTCCAGGGTGGTGCCGTACCAGGAGTTCTGCGGGCCCCAGCTCCAGCCCGCGACCGCGGCGTCGTGCGCCCCGACGGAGACCTCGCGGCTCAGCTCGGCCCGGCTGGTGCCGACCTCGGCGAGGAAGGCGTCCAGGTCGGCAGGGGTGACGGCGAACTGCACGTACAGCCGGCTGGTGCGCCAGTTGTTGGTCTCGAGGAACCCGACGCGCCAGGCCTTCGGCGGGATCGGCACCTCGTAGATGCTGCGCTGCACCTTGGACGGCCAGCCGGGGCGCACTTTGGTCGCGCCGACCTTGGCGGCCTTGTCGCGGCCGCTCTCGCGGCTCTGCTGGGCGGACACGGCGAGGTAGCCGGCGGGCACGCCGACCAGCAGCAGGATGATGATCGCCGTGATCCAGCGGCGCCGGACGACGTGCTTGCGGTCCTCGGCCGGGAGCGGCGTGCCGCCCTCGTCGGGGGCGGGCGCCTGGCGGGGCAGGGTGGGCGGTGTCACTGCGTGTCCCCGTCCGTGAGGTCCGCGGTCGTGGGGTCTGCGGCCTTGGAGTCTGCGGCCTTGGCCTCGGCGGCCTTGGCGTCCGCGGCCTTGCGCTCCGCGGTGGCCGGGGAGTCGATCAGGCCCCACTGCGCGTAGCGCTCGTACCGCTCGACGCGCCGGCGCGTGGCGCGGCGGAAGCGGCGGGCGACGAGCCGGGCCAGGTCGGCGGCCCCGACCATGCCGGCCTCGGGGCCGAGCTGGGCCTTGGCGATGCGGGCCTCGGGACGGTAGCCGCGGCCGGTGAGGTGGCGGCGGAAGGCGTCCCGCGCGGGCCCGATCAGCAGGTCGTCGGCGGCGCTGACACCGCCGCCGATGACGAAGCAGGACGGGTCGAGGGCGGCGGCGAGGTTGGCGATGCCGACGCCGAGCCACTGGCCGATGTCCTCCAGGAGCTCGACGCACATCGCGTCGCCCTCGCGGGCCAGCTCGGTGATGAGCGGCCCGGTGATCTCCGAGACGTTGCCGCCGACCTTGGCGATGATGTTGTACGCGACCGGCGAGTCGGCGGCGGCCAGCTCGCGGGCCTCGCGGACCAGGGCGTTCCCGGAGCTGTACTGCTCCCAGCAGCCGCGGTTGCCGCACGGGCAGCGGTGGCCGCCGGGGACGACCTGCATGTGGCCGAACTCGCCGGCCACCCCGAACCGGCCGCGCTTGACCTGGCCGCCCTCGAGGATCGCGCCGCCGATGCCGGTGCCGAGGGTGATCATGACGAGGTGGTCCTCGCCGCGCCCGGCGCCGAAGCGCCACTCGGCCCAGGCGGCGGTGTTGGCATCGTTGTCCACCATGACCGGGACCGCGAGCCGGGACTGCAGCGCGTCGCGCAGCGGCTCGTCGCGCCAGGCCAGGTGGGGTGCGAACAGCACCCGGGAGCGGTCGGCGTCGACCCAGCCGGCCGCACCGATGCCCACGGCGTGGACGTCGTGGCGGTCGGACAGGTCGAGCACCAGCTCGACGATGGTGTCCTCGACGACCTTGGGGCTCTTGGACTTGTCGGGGGTCTCGGTCCGGATCTTCTCCAGGATGATCCCGTCGGCGTCGACGACGCCGGCCATCACCTTGGTGCCGCCGATGTCGATGCCGACGGTCGGGACGCGCGGGGCGGTCAGGTGCGACCGGCGCTCACGGGTCCCGATGGTCCGCAGGACGGTGCCTCGCGCGGACCCCCGGTGGGTGAGCGCAAAGTCCCGGTACGTGCTCATCGAGTCGTGTCGTCCCTCAGGGTGCGGTGGTGCCGGACGCCGGATCGGCTGCCCCGGACGGGTGGTCCGGTCCTGATTCTGCCACCCGCTCCAGCTCGTGGCTCAGCTCGTCCAGCTCGGAGCCGCCCGCCATCTGCCGGGTGAGCTCGTCCAGGGTGATCGAGTCGCGGGTGTGGCTGCCTGCCATGATGCCGCGCTTGAGCAGCACGAACCGGTCCCCGACCAGGTAGGCGTGGTGCGGGTTGTGGGTGATGAGGACCACGCCGAGGCCTGCGTCACGGGCGGCCGCGACGTACTTGAGGACCACACCGGACTGCTTCACGCCGAGGGCGGCGGTGGGCTCGTCGAGGACGAGGACCTTCGCGCCGAAGTGGACGGCGCGGGCGATCGCCACGCACTGCCGCTCACCTCCGGACAGGGTGCCGATCGGCTGGTCCACGTCGCGCAGGTCGATGCCCATGCGCAGCAGCTCGGCGCGGGTGGTCTCGCGCATGAGCTCCACGTCGAGGCGGCGGAAGGGGCCGCGGCCCTTGGTCGGCTCGGAGCCGAGGAAGAAGTTCCGCCAGACCGGCATGAGCGGGACGACGGCCAGGTCCTGGTAGACGGTGGCGATGCCGTGGTCGAGCGCGGCGCGCGGGTTGGCGAGCGCCGTCCCCTCGCCCTCGATCTCGAAGCTGCCCGCGTCGTGCCGGTGCAGCCCCGCGATGATCTTGATGAGGGTGGACTTGCCGGCGCCGTTGTCGCCGAGGACGCAGGTGATCTCGCCGGCGTGGACCTCCAGGGAGACCCCCTGGAGCGCGCGGATGTTGCCGTAGTACTTGCTGACGTCGGTCATCTTCACGAGCGCCGACGCGGGGCTCTGCCCGTCCGCGGTCTTGGACACGGTCTGGGTCATCACTTCGCCTCCGCCCGCTTGCGGACCCATGCGTTGAGCAGCGTCGCCAGCAGGAGCATCGCGCCGAGGAAGAACTTGAACCAGTCCGGGTTCCACTGGGCGTACACGATGCCGTTGCTGGTCATGCCGAAGATGAAGGCGCCGACGGCCGAGCCGATGGCGGAGCCGTAGCCGCCGGTCATCAGGCAGCCGCCGATGACGGCCGCGATGATGTACAGGAACTCGTTGCCCACGCCCTCGCCCGACTGGACCACGTCGAACGAGAAGAGGATGTGCTGCCCGGAGATCCAGGCGCACAGGGCGACGCCCATGTAGAGGCCGATACGGGTCTTGACGACCGGGACGCCGGTCGCGCGGGCCGCGTCCGCGCCGCCGCCGACCGCGAAGATCCAGTTCCCGGCGCGGGTGCGCAGCAGGATCCAGGTGGCGAGGGCGACCAGGGCCAGCCACCACAGGATGGTGACCTTGAGGGTGACCGAGCCGATGTTCCACTGCGAGGCGAAGAGCGCGCGGGCGGAGGAGAAGCCCTCCATGTCGGCGATGGTCTTGGTCGAGACGGAGCCGCTGATCAGCTTGGTGAAGCCGAGGTTCAGGCCCGTCAGCATCAGGAAGGTGCCGAGCGTGATGATGAAGCTCGGCAGCCTGGTACGCGTCAGCATGAACCCGTTGAAGAAGCCGATGGCCAGGGTGACCAGCAGGGACACCGCGACGCCGACCCACACGTTGGCGGTCATCTGGTAGCTGAACATCGAGCTGACCAGCGCCGCGGTCGTGACCATGACGCCGGCGGAGAGGTCGAACTCGCCGCCGATCATCAGCAGGGCCACCGGGACGGCCATGATCCCGATGGTGGAGGCCGAGTACAGGATCGTGCTCAGGCTGGAGGCCTGCAGGAAGCTGGGCGCGGCGAAGGAGAAGAAGACGAAGACGGCGGCCGCGCCGACGACCGCGCCCAGCTCGGGGCGGCCGAGCAGCTTGCGGACCAGGGAGGTCGGGGCGAGCCGCTCGTCGACGGCTGCGGTGCTCATCGGCTGCCCCGCTTGATGAACTCCTCCAGCTTGCCGGCCTCGTCGGCCGTCACGATCTGCGGTCCGGTGAGTACGGGGCGGCCGCCGCCGAGCACGTTCGCGTTGTAGCGGTACAGCCAGAGCAGGTCGATGGCCTCGTAGCCCTGGAGGTAGGGCTGCTGGTCGACGGCGAAGCCGAGGGCGCCGGACTCGAGGTCGCGGGCGACGGACGCGTTGAGGTCGAACGTGTCGACCTCGGCCTTGCTGCCCGCCGCGTCCGTCGCCTTGATCGCGGTCGGGGCGAAGGGGGCGCCGAGGGTGACGATCGCGTCGACGGACGGGTCTGCCTGGAGCTTCGCCTGGACGGCCGCCTGGACGGAGGGCATGTTCGTGCCCTCGACGTACAGGTTCTCCATGACGCCGTCGAAGGTCTTCTTCGCCCCGGCGCAGCGCTGCTCGTGGCCGACGTTGCCCTGCTCGTGCAGGACGCAGACGGCCTTCTTCTTGCCGCGCTTGGTCAGCTCGGTGCCGACCGCCTCGCCGGCGATCGTCTCGTCCTGGCCGATGTGGGTGAGCGCCCCGTACGCGGCGGACTGTGCGGATCCGGAGTTGACCGTGATCACCGGGATGCCGGCCTTGACGGCCTTGGCGATGACGTCCTTGAGCGCCTCGGGCTTGGCCAGGCTCACCACGATCCCGTCGACCTTCTGGTCGATGGCGTTCTGCACGAATTGGGCTTGCTGCTGTGCCTGGTCGTCGTGGGCGTAGACGAAGTTGATGTTGTCCTTCGCCGCGGCCTCCTTGGCGCCCTTCTGGACGATGTCCCAGAAGGTGTCGCCGTCGCCCGCGTGGGTGACCATCGCGAAGGTCCAGCGCGGGGTGGAGACGGCGGGCCGGCCCGCCTGGGCGGCCTTCGCCCGGTCCTCGGCACGCTTGCCGCCCGTGCTGCTGCAGCCCACGAGGGAGGCTCCCAGTACCGTCGCGAGCACCGCGCCCACGACGCGTACCCCTGTCCGAACCCTAGCCACGTCTGCGTGCCCTTCCCTCGTGCCGTGTCTTCTGCCGTCTGCTGCCGTCAAAGCGGTCAATACGGTTCCAGCCGCTCAGTATCCGCCACAGTGGACCATGTGCGGTCATCGGGGCCTTCGAGGCGATCTGGGCCAACTGTGCCATCGATGACCTCTCCGGGCAGATTGACAGCTCCCCCTGACGGGGTCAGTTTGAGTGCATGCGCATCGGGGTGATCGGAACGGGCCGGATCGGCTCCTTCCACGCGGCGGCACTGGCCCGCCACCCGGACGCCGGCTCGCTGCTGCTCGCCGACGCCGTCCCCGCGCGGGCGGCGCGCGTGGCCGACCGGCTGGGGGCGACTGCCGCGCCCTCCGTGGAGCAGGTCTTCAAGTGGGGCGTGGACGCCGTGGTCGTCGCCTGCGCCACCGACGGGCACGCGGAGCTGGTCCTGCGGGCGGTCCGCGGCGGGCTCCCGGTGTTCTGCGAGAAGCCCCTGGCCACCGACCTCGCCCGGACGCTGGCCGTACTGCGCGAGGTGACCGCCGCGGACGGGGTGCTCCAGCTGGGGTTCATGCGCCGCTTCGACGCGGGCTGCCGCACGGCCCGGGAGCTGGTGCGCTCCGGAGCCCTGGGCCGGCTGCACACCGTGCGGACGATGACCGCCGATCCGGCGCCGCCGCCCGCCGCGTACCTGGCGACGTCCGGGGGCCTGTACCGGGACTGCCTGGTGCACGACTTCGACATGGTCCGCTGGGTGACCGGCCACGAGGTGACGGAGGTCTACGCGACCGGTTCCGACGCGGGTCCGGCGATGTTCCGCGAGGTCGGCGACGTGGACACCGCCGTCGCCCTCCTCACCCTGGACGACGGGACCCTGGCCACCTGTACGGGCACCCGGTGCAACGGCGCCGGGTACGACGTGCGGATGGAGCTGGCCGGGGAGCTCGACCAGGTCTCCTCCGGGCTGGACGACCGTACGCCGATCGCCTCGACCGAACCGCAGGGCCCGCCCCCGGCGAGCAAGCCCTGGACGGGGTTCCTGGAGCGGTTCGCCCCCGCGTACGAGGCGGAGCTGGCGGCTTTCGTCCGGCTGGTGCGCGGCGAGGGCCCCAACCCGTGCGACGGCCGGGAGGCGCTGGCCGCGCTGCGGATCGCGGAGGCCTGTGAGCTGTCGCGCCGGGAGCGCCGCCCGGTCCGGATGACGGAGCTCCCGGACCTGTAGGCGCCCCGGGGAGGGACGCGGTACGGAATCGGCCACGGGCGGCGGCTACCAGCGCACCGGCAGCCGGGTCACGCCCCGGATCAGGCTGCCCCCGATGTACGTCGGCGCCTCCCCGGCCGGGTCCTCGGCGAGGTCCGGGAAGCGCTCCAGCAGCCCGCGGATCGCAATGCGGCCCTCCATCCGGGCCAGCGGGGCGCCGATGCAGAAGTGCAGTCCGTGCCCGAAGGCGAGGTGGCCCTGCGGGGCGCGCCGGACGTCGAACGTGTCGGGGGCCTCGTAGCGCACGGGGTCGCGGTCCGCGCCGGCGAGCGAGACGAGGACGGTGGCTCCGGCCGGGACGGTGGTGCCGCCTATCTCCATGTCCTCGCGGGCGTAGCGGTAGGTGGTGTTCTGCACCGGGCCGTCGTAGCGGAGCATCTCTTCGACGGCCCCGTCGAGCAGGCCGTCGTAGTCCGCGCGCAGGGCGGCCAGCTGGTCCGGGTGGGCCAGCAGGGCGCGCGTGCCGTTGGAGATGAGGTTGACGGTGGTCTCGTGGCCGGCGATCAGCAGCAGGAAGGCCATGCCGATCAGCTCGTCGGGCGACAGCGCGTCGCCGTCCTCGTCCCGGGTCCGGATGAGCGCGCTGAGCAGGTCCTCGCCGGGGTCGTCGGCCTTGGCCTCGACGAGCTCCGCGAGGTAGTCGGCGAGCTTCTGGTGCGCGGTGGTGCTCGGGGTGACGGAGGTGGGTGCGAGGACCTCCTTGGACCAGTAGCTGAAGCGCTCGCGGTCCAGGTCGGGAACGCCGAGGAGTTCGCCGATGACGGTCATGGGCAGCGGGAAGGCCAGGGCCTTGATCAGGTCGGCGGTGCGCTGCGGGCGGTCTGCCATCGCGTCGAGCAGATCGTCGGTGATCTGCTGGACGCGGGGGCGCATGGCCTGCACGCGGCGGGCGGTGAACTCGCGGGCGACCAGGCGGCGCAGCCGGGTGTGGTGCGGCGGGTCGGCCTCCAGCATGTTGCTGTTGGCGGGGGTGGTCGCGACACCCGGCAGGACGGCGCTGCTGATCCAGTTCTTCGACAGACCCGGGTGGTTGAGGGCGTGGCGGGCCTCTTCGTAGCCGACGACCAGGAAGGTGGGCGCGTACTCGGCGGCCGTGACCTCGACTTGGTGCACCGGTCCCGCCTCGCGCAGCCGGGCGTAGAAGGAGTAGGGGTCGGCGTGGAAGTCTGCGTCGCTCACGCTGATGTCCGGTTGTGGCATGCAGTCACATTAATGTGACTGCTCAGTACGGGACCCGGCGATTTCCGGTCACTCGCGCTCTGGATCATCCGGCCATGGCGCGCCGCCCCCAGGCGGTACCTCCGAGGACGAGGACGGCGCCCGCGAGGCCGGCCGGTCCGAGGTGTTCGCCGCCGATGGCGATGCCGGCCGCGGCCGCCCACAGGGGTTCGGTGCCGAGCAGCAGGCTGACCCGGGAGGGCGAAGAGCGCCGTACGGCCCACATCTGCACGAAGAAGGCGAAGAGGGTGCAGAAGACGGAGAGGAAGGCGAGCCCCGCCCACTCGGCGGCCCCGAAGCCGGCGGCGGCCGCCCAGGGGCCGTCCCCGGTGCCCGGCACGGCGGCCAGAACGGCGAAGACGAGCACGGCGCCGCCGAACTGAACGGTGGTCAGCGACAGCGAGTCGGCGTCCTGGACGGCCTTGATCCGTGCCATCAGCAGGACGTGCAGGGTCCGGGCGAGCGCCGCGCCGAGGATGAGCAGGTCGCCGAGGCCGGGGACCGTGAACCCGGCGCCCTGGGTGAGCAGGACGACCCCGGCGACGGAGGCCGCGGCGCCCGCCAGGAAGGCGCCCGAGGGGGCCTTGCGCCGTACGGCGGCCTCGGCGAGCGGGGTGAAGATCATGGTCAGGCTGATGATCAGCCCGGCATTGGTGGCGGAGGTGTGGACGACCCCGTAGGTCTCCAGCAGGAAGATCCCGCCGAGGACGAACCCCAGCAGGCCCGCGCCGCGCAACTGCCCGGCGGTGAGCGCCCGCAGCCGCCGCCACCCGGCGACGGCGAGCACGGGCAGCACGAGCGCGAAGCGCAGCACGAGGACGGCGATCACGGTGTGGCCCGTGGTGATGCCCTTGGCGGCGAGATAGCTGCCGCCCCAGACGACGGCGACGGCCAGGACGGGCAGATCGGCGAGCCAGGCCCGGCGGGGGGCGGCGGTGCGTGCAAGGAGGGCGGACGAGCTCACCAGGGACTCTCCATCGGCGTGAAGCGGGTGGAGACTCCGGCGGCTCCCTCGGGCGCGGCTCACCGTACCCGAGCCGATCATGGCGGTCGAGCGGTTTCACCGGGTCCCGCCGGGGCCCCGGTCGGTGTCCGCGCGGTCCCTTCCGGATCAGCCGAAGGTGCCGAAGGCGGCCCGGCCCGTCGGGCGGTACGTGAGGATGGCGGCGCCGTTCGGCGTCGTGCGCGAGGCGACCAGTTCGTAGGCCGTGGGCAGGCCTCCCGTCGGGAACAGCCGCCGGCCGGCGCCCAGGAAGACGGGGTACACCTCGAGGTTCAGCTCGTCCACGAGGTCCCGTACCAGCAGCCATTGGGCCAACTGTCCGCTGCCGTGCACCTGGAGCTCGCGGTGCCCCTCCAGCCCGTCCTTGATCCGCACGATCTCGCTCTGGAGCTGCTCGCCGTCGATGACGGTGGTCCCCGCCCAGGCCGGATCCTTGAGCGTGGTCGAGGCCACGTACTTCGGCAGGCCGTTCAGCCGGCTCGCGATCGGGTCCGTGGGGTCGGTCCTCTTCGGCCAGTAGTCGGCGAAGATCTCGTACGTCCGGCGCCCGAGCAGGAAGGCCGCGGCCCGGTCGAACAGCTCGGTGGTGAACGCGCCCACGCCCTCGTCGTAGAACGGCGGCAGCCAGCCGCCGTACTGGAACCCGCCGCCGGGGTCCTCCTCCGGCCCGCCGGGGGCCTGCATCACGCCGTCGAGGGTCACGAAGGTGGTGAGGGTCAGCTTGCCCATGGCTCTGTGCTCCTTGCGTCCGGTGTCTCCTGCACGGGATCCCTCTGCCCGGGTTCCCCTTGCACGGGTTCAGACTCCCGGCAGCCCCGGAGCTCATCGGGGCGGCGCGCGCGAACGCGAGGTCCGATTCCCGCCAGCGCCCGCTCCCCTCCCCCGATTTCATTGAACCCGCAACGACCTATCGGGCGAGAGCAGGGAGCAGGACCATGAGCACCAACGACGCGGTGGTGGCACTGGTGACCGGCGGCAGCCGCGGCATCGGGGCGGCCACCGCCCTGCGGCTGGCGGAGGACGGCGTCGACGTCGCGCTCACCTACGTCAACGGCGCGCAGACCGCGGCCGAGGTCGTGGGAAAGATCGAGGCGCTCGGCCGGCGCGCCCTGGCGGTCCGGGCCGACGTGGGCGACCCGGCGCAGGCGGTCGCCGCTGTGGAGGAGACCGTACGGGGCCTGGGGCGGATCGACGCCCTCGTCAACAACGCGGGCATCGGCGTACTCGGGCCGCTGGACTCCCTGACCCTGGCCGATGTGGACCGGGTCCTGGCGGTCAACGTGCGCGGCGTGTTCCTGACCACCCAGGCCGCGGCCGCCCGGATGGGCCCCGGCGGCCGGATCGTCACCATCGGCAGCTGCATGGCCGCGCGGGTCCCCGGCCCGGGCGGCACCCTGTACGCGATGAGCAAGGCCGCGCTGATCGGCCTGAACAAGGCGCTGGCGCGGGAGCTCGGCGGGCGCGGCATCACCGCGAACCTCGTGCACCCGGGCCCGGTGGACACCGACATGAACCCGGCGGACGGCCCCTACGCCGCCGCGCAGAGCGCGATGACGGCCCTCGGCCGCTTCGGCACCGCGCAGGAGGTGGCGGCCCTGGTGTCCTTCCTCGCGGGTCCGGACGCCGCCTATGTGACGGGGGCCGAGTTCGCGGTGGACGGCGGCCACGCGGCCTGACGCCCGCGCGGATACGCCGACGGGGCGCGCCGCTGCTGCGGTGCGCCCCGTCGGGCCGTGCGGGCCCCGGGGGTGTCGGCCCCCGGGGCAGTCACGGGGGCGGGATCAGCCGCCCAGCTCCTGGTGGCGGGCGGTCAGCGCGGCCGCGCCGGCCTCGGTCAGCGAGCCGTACAGGCGCAGGCGGGAGAAGCCGCCGTCCGGGAAGATGTCGATCCGCACGTGGGTCCCGACCGCCGGGGTGTCCAGTACGAAGCGGTGGTTGGTGTCGGGCTGCAGGCGGGTGCGCGGCAGGAACTCCGTCCACTCGCCCTCCTCGCCGGACTTGACGGACAGCGAGGCCCAGCCGGCCGAGTTGCCCTTGAGGTAGGCGGTGTCGATCTCGACGGCGCGGATCTCGGAGTCGGCCACCAGCTGGTAGCGGATCCAGTCGTTGCCGTTGTCGCGGCGGCGCGCGGTCTCCCAGCCGTCGTCCATCTTGCGGGAGCGGCCCGGGTTGATGGTGTTGGTCGGCGGGGAGTAGAAGCGGTTGGAGGCGTCCTGGACGGAGCCGCCGTTCTCCAGGGCGACGACGTCGAACGTGCCGAGGGTGGCCAGCCACGCCGGGTCCGGTACGACCTCGCCGTACACGCGCAGGCGGGCGATGCCGCCGTCGGGGTGCTGGTTGACGCGCAGGTGCGTGAAGCGCTGCTCGGCCGCGACCTCGAAACCGTTGGCCGCGTGGCCGCCGACCGGGGTGCGCGCGACGAGGGTCGTCCACTTGACGTCGTCGCCGAGGAGCTCCTCCGGGGTCGGCGCGAGGGCGCCTTCCCAGTTGGTGCCCTCGATGGAGACGGCCTGCGGCATGTTGCCGCGGAAGTGGGCGGTGTCGACGACGATGCCGCGGATCACGCCGGGGGCGCCGAGGCGGACCAGCGCGTAGTCGTGGTCCTCGGGGGTCGGCCAGGGCTGGGTGGCGGAGACGCCGCGGCGGCGGCGGGTCTCCCAGCCGTCCATGATCTTGCCCTTGTGGCCGAAGTGCTCGGGGTCGAAGTGCGCGGCCTCGGCGATGAGCAGGTTCTCGCGCTGCGCGAAGAACTCGTCGTTGGCGAAGGTGACACCGGCGCCCAGCTCACGGGCGGCGAGGTTCGCGTACTGGGTGAACGGGAAGTCCGCGGTGCGGTAGTCCGCGTACGGGTCGCCGCCTCCGTACGGGTTCGCGTTACCGGTGAAAGAAGGAATCGCCACTGGTCAGTTCTGCCTTTCGAGAAGTCGGCCCGTGGGCTCGGTCGGGGTGCCGTGGTCGGCGATCTGCGTACCGCGCAGCCAGGTGGACTTCACGACGCCGTGCAGGGTCTTGCCCGCGTACGCCGTGACCCGGTTGCGGTGGTGCAGTTCCGCGGGATCCACGGTGAAGGTCTCTTCGGGGGCCAGCACGGCGAAGTCGGCGTCGCGGCCGGCTTCGATCGCGCCCTTGTCGGCGAGGCCCGCGAGGGCGGCCGGGGCGGCGGACATCCAGCGCACGACGTCCTCGAGGGTGTGTCCGCGGCGCCGTGCCTCGGTCCAGATGGCCGGCAGGCCGAGCTGCAGGGAGGAGATGCCGCCCCACGCGGTGGCGAAGTCGTCCGTCTTCAAGTCCGCCGTGGAGGGCGAGTGGTCGGAGACGATGCAGTCGATGGTGCCGTCGGCGAGCGCGTCCCACAGGAGGTCCTGGTTGGCGGCCTCGCGGATGGGCGGGCAGCACTTGAACTCGCTGGCGCCGTCCGGCACTTCCTCGGCCGTGAGGGTGAGGTAGTGCGGGCAGGACTCGACGGTGATCCGGACGCCCTCGGCCTTGGCGGCGGCGATCAGCGGCAGCGCGTCGGAGGAGGACAGGTGCAGGACGTGGACGCGCGCGTTCAGCCGCTTCGCCTGGGCGATCAGGTTCCCGATCGCGGTGTTCTCGGCGTCGCGCGGCCGGGAGGCGAGGAAGTCGGCGTACTTGGGGCCGGGGACGACCGGCGCGGAGTCCAGGTGGTGCGGGTCCTCGGCGTGCACGATCATCAGGCCGCCGAAGCCGGTGATCTCGGCGAGGGAGGTGGCCAGCTGCTCCTGGTCGAGCTCGGGGAACTCGTCGACGCCGGAGGGCGACAGGAAGCACTTGAAGCCGTAGACGCCGGCGTCGTGCAGCGGGCGCAGGTCCTTGACGTTGTCCGGCAGGGCGCCGCCCCAGAAGCCGACGTCCACGTGCGCCTTGGTGCGGGCCACCTCCTGCTTGACACGGAGGTGGTCGACCGTGGTGGTCGGCGGCAGGGAGTTCAGCGGCATGTCGAGGATCGTCGTGACGCCTCCGGCCGCGGCGGCGCGGGTGGCCGTCCAGAAGCCCTCCCACTCGGTGCGGCCCGGGTCGTTCACGTGCACGTGGGTGTCCACCAGGCCGGGGAGCAGGACGTCGTCGCCGAAGTCCTCGAGCCGGGCGCCGGCCGGCACCTCGGCGTCGTGCGGCAGTACGGCGACGATCTTCCCGGCGGCGACGGCGACCGAAGCGGCACGCGTCCCCCCGGGGGTGATGACGCGAGTCGAGCGCAGTACCAGTTCCACGTCGTCGGACACGCCGGAACCTCCCCATCTACTTCCACAGAGCGAAATTCAACGTTCTGTTGACGGAGTCTCGCCGCCGATCCGGAGCCAGTCAAGAGCGCCCGGACAGAGCACTGACACACCGGAGCCGCAATTGGATGTTTCCACAGGATGGAATTAAGATTTCACTATCCAGAATGTAGCTATCACCACCGGGGGCGGACGGGTAACTTCCCGAGGACGTCCACCACCCGGACAAACCCCCTCTGACCGGCGGGGAAGGCTTCGACCCGGCTCTAGGGCCGACGCCGACCGACCGGTAGGCTGCTTCCTTGCCTGCCAGCACCGAAAGGACCGCGCCGTGCCGACGTCCAGCGCCAGCACCACCGACGCTTCCGCCAAGCCCACCGCCGCCAGCGGTGGCGTCCAGTCCCTTGAGCGCGCCTTCGATCTGCTCGAACGCATGGCCGATGCCGGGGGCGAGGTCGGCCTGAGCGAGCTCTCCACCGCCAGCGGTCTCCCGCTGCCGACCATCCACCGCCTCATGCGCACCCTCGTGGCATGCGGCTACGTCCGGCAGCAGCCCAATCGACGGTACTCCCTCGGCCCCCGGCTGATCCGCCTCGGCGAGTCCGCGTCGCGCCTGCTGGGGACCTGGGCGCGGCCCTACCTCGCCCGTCTGGTCGAGGAGACCGGCGAGACGGCGAACATGGCCCTGCTCGACGGGGACGAGATCGTCTACGTCGCCCAGGTGCCGTCCAAGCACTCCATGCGCATGTTCACCGAGGTCGGCCGCCGGGTGCTGCCGCACTCCACCGGCGTGGGCAAGGCGCTGCTCGCGTACACCCCCGCGGACGAGGTACGGGCCCTGCTGGCGCGCACCGGGATGCCGGCCGCGACCGAGAAGACCATCACCACGCCGGAGGGCTTCCTGGAGGCCCTGGAGCAGGTCCGCAAGGCGGGCTACGCGGTCGACGACAACGAGCAGGAGATAGGAGTCCGCTGCCTGGCCGTGTCGGTGCCGAACTCGCCGACCGCCGCCGCGATCTCCATCTCGGGTCCGGCCGGCCGGGTGACCGAGGCCGTGGCCGAGTCCTTCGTGCCGATCCTGCAGAACGTCGCGGCCGACCTGTCCGTGGCCCTGCAGAGCCAGAACCCGGCGTAGGTTCCGTCCCGGCCGCCTGAGCGCGCGTACGTACGAAGGCCCCGGCCCCCTCTGGTGCGAGGGGGGCCGGGGCCTTCGCGTACGTACCTCGCGTACGGGTGCTCAGGCGGCCGGGACGGACTCCTCCGACGCCGCCTGCGTCAGGCGGCCGTCCGTCATCGTCGCCGTGCGGTCCATCCGCTCCAGGTGCGCGTGGTCGTGGGTGACCAGCACGGTCGCGGTGGAGCGCTCGCGGGTCAGCGTGACCAGCAGGTCGAGGACGGCCGCCCCGCGCTCGTGGTCCAGGGCGCTCGTGGGCTCGTCGACCAGGAGCACGGCCGGCTCGTTCATCAGGGCGCGGGCGATGTTGACGCGCTGGCGCTGGCCGCCGGAGAGCTGGTGGGGGCGCTTGTCGGCCTTGTCGGCCAGGCCCACCGCGTCCAGCAGTTCCAGCGCGCGGCGGCGCAGCGTCCGCGACGGGCGGCCCGAGAGGTGCGCCATCACCTGGAGCTGCTCGGCGGCGGTGAGCGAGGCCAGCAGGTTCGGCTGCTGGAAGACGATGCCGATCTTCTCGCGGCGCAGGGCCGACTTCTCGGCCGCGCTCAGCCGCGCGGTGTCCTGGCCGGCCACCACCACCTTCCCGGAGTCCGGGGTGACCAGGGTGGCCGCGACCGCCAGCAGGCTGGACTTGCCGGAACCGGAGGGGCCGATCACCGCGGTCAGCGTGCCCGCGGGCACGTCCAGCCGAACCCGGTCGAGGGCGGTGAGCCGGCTCTCGCCGTCCGGGTAGGTGAGCGTGACGTCGTGCACGAGAAGGGTCATCGGGCGCTCCCGAGGGCGGTCAGGGGGTCGACGGCGGTGATCCGCCGGATGGACAGGGCCGCACCCAGCGCGCCGAGCACGATCATGATCGCGGCGGGCACCAGCACGGTCGCGGTGTCGAGGACGAACGGCACGTCGCCCCCGCTGATCAGGGCGCCGAACCCGGCGGCGAGCGCCGTACCGAGCCCGGTGCCGATCGCGAGCATGACCACGGCCTGGCCGAGCGCGTCCTTGAGCAGGTACGGGGTGGAGGCGCCCAGTGCCTTCAGCACGGCGACGTCCCCGCTGCGCTGGATCGTCCACACGGTGAAGAAGGCGCCTATGACCAGGGCGGAGATGACGAAGAGGAAGCCGCGCATGAGCTGGAGCGAGCCGTTCTCGGCCTGGTAGGACCCTATGGCGCCGAGGGCCTCGTCGACGGTCCGGGCCTTGGTGCCGGCCGCCTCGTCGCCGGCGGCGAGGTCGGCGGAGCTTGCCGTGTCGAGCGCGACCACGGTGGCGAGGGTGTCGAGGGAGGTGCCGGGGTTGCCGATGCGCTGCCAGTCGCCCAGGTCCGTCCAGACGACGGGCGTGTGGCTGTAGGCGGCGGTGCCGGAGACGGCGGCCACGGTCAGCTCGAGCGGGCCGATCTTCAGCTTGCCGCCGGCGGCGAGGCCGCCGAGTTCCTTCGCGGCCTTCTCGGTGAGGACCACCTGCCCCTGGGCGAGGCCGCTGCCGCGCGGCGGGAGGGGCCCGGCCGGGTCGACGCCGAACACGGAGACGGCGGCAGTGCGCTCACCCGCCGCCGCATTGGTGGTGCGGATGCCGAGCGGCTCCGCCGACCTGACGCCGGGCTGCGTCCGCCAGGCCTGCCAGGCCTTCTCGGGCACCTGGGAGTTGGTGAACGACACGTTCTGGTCCCCCGTCGGCGCGGCGAAGGCCAGGTGGGTGGCGGGCAGGCCGGTGACGGCCGAGATGTTCTCCCGGGCCAGGCCGGCGGTGAGCCCGGACAGCAGGCCGACCAGCAGCGTGATCAGCAGTACGACCGAGCCCATGAGGGCGAAGCGGCCCTTGGCGAACCGTAGATCTCTCCATGCGACGAACATGATCCCCACCCTCGTCTCCGGCGCGGGCCCGGGGCATCGCGCCACGGTAGCGATCCTGGTATCGAAGGACGCATCCGGACATCAAACTTTCGATTGACCGGGCGCCGCCGACCCCCGCTTAGGCTGGTCGGGCCATGGCTGCTCCTTCGCAATCCCCCGCTCCACGTCCCCTCACCCCCGTCTCGCGCGTGCTGCGCCTGTGCCTGCACGCGCTGCTGTTCGGGCTGCTCGCGCTGGCCGCCGGGCGGGCCGTCACCGACTCCGCGCCGCGCGCCGGTTGGGTGGTCGCCGCCTGCGCGGTGCTGGCCGCCGTGTACGCGGCCGGCGTACTGACCCCCGCGGTGCACCGTTCGCCGGGCGTCGGGGCGGTGTGGCTGGCCGGGCTGGGCGCGGCCTGGGCGGGGCTGCTGGTGCTCTCCCCCGACGGGCTGTGGATCGCCTTCCCGCTGTACTTCCTGGAGCTGCACCTGCTGCGGCTGCGCTGGGGCGTCGCGGCCGTCGCGGTGACCGCGTGCGCGGCGATCGGCGGTTTCCTGGCGCACGCGGAGAGCAGCACGGTGTCGCCGGGCGCCTTCCTCGGACCGGTGCTCGGCGGGGCCGTGGCGGTGGCGACCGTACTGGGCTACCAGGCGCTGTACCGCGAGAGCGAACGCCGCCGCGAGCTGATCGAGGAGCTCATCGCCACCCGCGCCGAGCTTGCCGCGGCCGAGCGGAACGCCGGGATCCTGGCGGAGCGGGAACGCCTGGCCCGCGAGATCCACGACACGCTGGCGCAGGGTCTGTCCTCGATCCAGCTCCTGCTGCGCGCGGCGGAGCGGTCGCTTCCGCAGGACGCCGCGGCCCTGGATCACATCGGCCGGGCCCGGGAGGCGGCTCAGGAGAACCTCGCCGAGGCGCGTCGTTTCGTACGCGCGCTCACGCCTCCCGACCTGGAGCACGGCTCCCTCGCCGCCGCGCTGGAGCGGCTGTGCACGGCCGCGCCGGGGCCGCGCGTGCGGTTCTGCCTGAGCGGCGCGCCCCGGGTCCTGCCCACCCCGTACGAGGTGGCCCTGCTGCGGATCGCCCAGTCGGCGCTGGCCAACGTGGTGCGCCACGCCCGGGCGGGCCGCGCCGAGATCACCCTGACCTTCATGGACGCCTCGGTGACGCTGGACGTCGTGGACGACGGCACGGGCTTCGACCCGTCCTCGGCCCCGTCCGGCGAGGGCGGGTTCGGCCTCCCCGCCATGCGCTCGCGGGCCGAGACCCTCGGCGGGCTGTTCACGGTCGAGTCCTCCCCCGGCCAGGGCACCGCCGTGGCCGTCACCCTGCCGCTGCCCCTGGAGGCATCCTGATGACGATCCGCCTGCTGCTGGCCGACGACCACCCGGTGGTCCGGGCCGGGCTGCGCGCGGTGCTGGACACCGAGCCGGACTTCGCGGTGGTCGCCGAGGCCGCCACCGCCGAGCGGGCGGTGGAACTGGCCGCCTCGGAGCCGGTGGACGTGGTCCTGATGGACCTCCAGTTCGGCACGGGCATGCACGGCTCGGCGGCGACGGCGGCGATCACCGCCCGGCCCGGAGCTCCCCGGGTCCTGGTCCTGACCACGTACGACACGGACGCGGACATCCTGGCGGCGGTGGAGGCGGGCGCGTCGGGCTACCTGCTGAAGGACGCCCCGCCGGAGGAACTGGCGGCGGCGGTCCGCACCGCGGCGGCGGGCCAGTCGGCGTTGGCCCCGGCAGTGGCGCTGCGCCTGATGGACCGCATGCGCACGCCCGCGGAGGCGCTGACGAAGCGGGAGCTGGAGGTGCTCCAGCTGGTCGCGGACGGCCTGTCGAACCAGCAGATCTCGAAGAAGCTCTTCCTGAGCCAGGCCACGGTCAAGTCCCACCTGGTCCACATCTACGCCAAGCTCGGCGTCGACTCCCGCACCTCGGCGGTGGCCACGGCCACGACCCGCCGCCTGATCCGCACCCCGTAGCCCCGTTCCCCCTCGGGTGGGGCTGTCCCCCGGGCGGATCCACCGGCTGCCCGGCGGGTGCGGGGCGCGCCTCGCCGGAAGCATTCGGGTACCGAGCCCCGATCCGAGAGCGAGCCCTGATGTCCGCCGCCACCACCGCCCCCGCCGCGATCGCCCCGCCGGAGACCGTCCGCAGCGCCTACGCCCTCTGGCTGACCGCCGTCGCCGCCGGTGCCTTCGAAACCGTCCTCGCCGTCGGCCGGATGACCGCCGACGGCACGGGATCCGCAGCCGGGATCGGCATCGGCCTGGCCGTGCGCCTGGCCGTCTTCACCGCCGCCGTCCTGGTCGCCCGGCGCATGCGTGCCGGCGCCGGCTGGGCCCGGACGACCCTCGCCCTCGGCCTCGGCATCCTCGGCACGGCGTCCATGGTCGTCGAGCCCCTCGGCCACCTCCTCGCCGGCGGGTGGACGGCGGCGGCGCTCGCCCGGGCCGACGTCCTCGACTGGCTCTTCGGGACCAGCCGGGCCGTCCACGTGGTCGCCGTCCTCACCGCGGTGGCCCTGATGTTCCGTCCGGCCTCGAACGCCTACTTCCGCAAGCGCCGGCCCGTCTGAGGGCCAGTCTTTCGGATCGGGCCGAGCGGGACTCTGCCGACGCCCAAAGGGGTGTCCCCACGGTCCTGCCGTGCCCTTCGGGCGCCCTCTACGCCACCCAGTGCGGCCGCTCCACCGCCGGTGCCAGCGGAACCCCGTCGTGGAAGGCGGCCGCCAGGCGACGTACGGCCTCGTCCAGGCGATCGGCTGCCAGCGTGTACGGAATCCGCAGCCGATGCTCGAACGTCCCGGGATCCACCCCGAACCGCGCCCCCCGCCCGATGTGCACGCCGCAGGCCCCGGCCCGCTCCGCCAGCGCCGAGCTCACCGACTCCCCCAGATCCACCCACAGCGACAGCCCGCCCGGCGGCACCTGCCACGACCACTCCGGAGTGTGCCGCTCGAGCGCGGCGACCAGTGCCTCCCGCTGCTCCCGCAACTGCGCGAGCCGCGCCGGCAGGGTCCGCTCCAACCCCTCCAGCAGCGGCAGCGCCACCAGCTGGTCCAGCACCGACCCCGTCATGTCCGCGGCCACCTTCACCGCCGTCAGCTCCGTGATCATCTTCGCGGTGGCCCGTACCCACCCCACCCGCAGCCCGCCCCAGTGCGTCTTGCTGAGCGATCCGATCGTCACCACGTGGTCCGCCCCTCCCCGCGGCGCCAGCGAGGCCAGCGGCGCCGGCGGCGGCACGTCCAGGGCGATGTCGGCGATGGTCTCGTCGACCACCAGCCAGGTCCCGGTCCGCCGCGTCGCCGACAGCAGCCGCAGCCGCTGCTCCTGCGGCATCAGCAGGCCCGTCGGATTGTGGAAGTCCGGGATCACGTACGCCAGCCTCGGCACGGTCTGCCGCAGCGTGGACTCGGCGATCTCCATGTCCCAGCCCGCGTCGGAGACGGCGATCGACCCGGTGCGCAGCCGGGCGTGCCGCAGGGCGTCGAGGGCGTTCGCGTACGTGGGGTTCTCGGTCACCACCCGGTCCCCGGCCCGGCACAGCAGGCTCACCACCAGCGAGAACGCCTGCTGCGCGCCGGCCGTGACCAGGATCTGCTCGGGCCGGGTCGGCAGCCCGCGCCGGGTGAACCGCTCGGCGACGGCGCTGCGCAGGTCGGGCAGCCCGAAGGGGTTGTAGCCGGGGCTCCGGGCCAGGCCCGGCAGCCGGGGCGCGGCCCACGCGAGGGCTTCCGTCAGGGCGTCCTCGGGCGCGCCCAGGGCGGCGATGGCCAGGTCGATCCCGGGGTCGCCGTCGGCGATGTAGCCGCCGGAGCCGACCAGGAGGTGCGCGCCGACCGGGCCGTGGCCCTCGGGGAGCTCGGTCCAGGTACCGGATCCGCGCCGGCTGCGGACGTAGCCGCTCTCGCGCAGCAGGTCGTAGGCCCCGGTGACGGTGGCGCGGCTGGCGCCGAGCGCCTCGGCGAGCTCGCGCTCGGCGGGCAGCCGTACGTGCAGGGCGATCCGGCCGTCCAGGATCAGGGTCCGCACGGCATCGGCGAGGGACCGGTAGCCGGGGCGGGCCAGCACCTCGGGGGGGAGCAGGGCCGCGAGCTGGCGGCTGCCGATGGTTCTGTCCGCCGTCTGGACGACTCGCCCGTTTGCCATGCCAACCTCCCCTGATTGGCTCTGCCTGCCAGGCCAATCCAGGGTCCAGACTCGCGGTATTGGCCCCCGATTGGCAAGGAGACCGCCATGTTCGCCCTGTCCGAGACGTCGAACCCGCTGACCGACCGCGACGAACGCGCCCTCGCGGCCGCCGCCGAGAACCGGATCTCCCAGCCGCTGCGCCTCGGGCCCGCCCTGGCCTCCGTACGGCGGCTCGTGGGGCGGCGCCCACGCACGGACCCGCAGGGGCGAGAATCGCTGACATGCCGGCCACCGCAGACGCGACCCCAACCCCCCAGTCCCCTGACCCCGTGATCGCGGGGCTGCTCCTCGCGGCCGGCGGCGGCCGCCGCCTGGGCGGGCGCCCCAAGGCACTGCTCCCGTACCGCGGCCGCCCGCTCGTCGAGAACGCGGTACGGGTGCTGCGCGAGGCGGGCTGCGGTCCGCTCCACGTCGTTCTCGGCGCGTCCGCCGCCGAGGTCCGCGAGCGGGCGGACCTGACCGGCTGCGTGGTCGTGGACAACCCCGACTGGGCGGAGGGCATGGGCTCGTCCCTGCGCGTCGGCCTCGCCTCGCTCGCCGGTTCGGGCGCCTCCGCGGCCCTCGTCTCGCTGGTGGACCAGCCGGGCATCGGTCCCGCGGCCGTGGCGCGGGTCCGGGAGGCGTACCGCTCCCCCGCGAGCCTGGTCGCGGCGGCCTACCGCGGGGAGCGCGGCCATCCGGTGCTGTTCGGCGCGGACCGCTGGGCGGACATCGCGGCGACGGCGACGGGGGACAAGGGCGCGCGGGTTCACCTGACAGAACACGCGAAGGAGCTCACGCTGGTGGAGTGCGGGGACGTTGCCGAGGCCTTCGACATCGACACCCCGCCCGACCTGGCACGACTGGCTTGAGCGGAGGTCGAACAGCAGTTGAGCGGGCAGTGACGAAGGTGGCACTGAGGGCCACCGGGCGCCGGAGTCTGTCGACTCAGAGAATCTCGACATCAACAAACCATTGAACTTCCACCATAAGGAAATTACTATCCACTGGTCAGAAGCGCCCTGAACCCCCAGACGGCGCCCGCGACCGTATCCAGGAACTCTCCACACCCGGCGGCACTGCGTGCCGTCCTGCGCGAGCATTCCCCCGCGGCCGCCAGGCACCGCCGCTGAAGGAGTGACAGATATGTCCGCACCAGCGCCGTCATCGCTGGCCATCGTCGACGCCGAGCCCCTGCCCCGGCAGGACGAAGTCCTGACCGAGGCCGCTCTCGCGTTCGTGGCCGAGCTCCACCGGCGGTTCACGCCCCGCCGCGACGAGCTCCTCGCCCGCCGCGCCGAGCGCCGCGCCGAAATCGCCCGCACCTCCCACCTCGACTTCCTCCCGGACACCGCACAGGTCCGCGAGGGCGACTGGAAGGTCGCGCCGGCCCCGGCCGCGCTGAACGACCGCCGTGTGGAGATCACCGGACCGACCGACCGCAAGATGACCATCAACGCCCTGAACTCGGGCGCCAAGGTCTGGCTCGCCGACTTCGAAGACGCCTCCGCCCCCACCTGGGAGAACGTCGTCCTCGGCCAGCTCAACCTCATCGACGCCTACGAGCGCCGCATCGACTTCACGGACCCGCGCTCGGGCAAGTCGTACGCCCTGAAGCCCGCCGAGCAGCTGGCGACCGTCGTGATGCGCCCGCGCGGCTGGCACCTGGTGGAGCGTCACCTCCAGGTCGACGGCCGTCCGGTCCCCGGCGCCCTGGTCGACTTCGGCCTGTACTTCTTCCACAACGCCAAGCGCCTCATCGCGCTCGGCAAGGGCCCGTACTTCTACCTGCCGAAGACGGAGTCGCACCTGGAGGCGCGCCTCTGGAACGAGATCTTCGTCTTCGCGCAGGACTACGTCGGCATCCCGCAGGGCACGGTCCGCGCGACGGTCCTGATCGAGACCATCACCGCCGCGTACGAGATGGACGAGATCCTCTACGAGCTGCGCGACCACGCGGCGGGCCTGAACGCGGGCCGCTGGGACTACCTCTTCTCCATCGTGAAGAACTTCCGCGACGGCGGCGAGAAGTTCGTCCTCCCGGACCGCAACGCGGTGACGATGACGGCCCCGTTCATGCGGGCGTACACCGAACTCCTGGTCCGCACCTGCCACAAGCGCGGCGCGCACGCCATCGGCGGCATGGCGGCCTTCATCCCGTCCCGCAAGGACGCCGAGGTCAACAAGGTCGCGTTCGAGAAGGTCAAGGCCGACAAGGACCGCGAGGCGGGCGACGGCTTCGACGGCTCGTGGGTCGCCCACCCCGACCTGGTCCCGATCGCGATGGCCTCGTTCGACGCGGTCCTCGGCGAGAAGCCGAACCAGAAGGACCGGCTCCGCGAGGACGTCTCGGTGGCCCCGGGCGAACTCATCGCGATCGACTCGCTGGACGCGAAGCCGACGTACGAGGGCCTGCGCAACGCCGTCCAGGTCGGCATCCGGTACATCGAGGCCTGGCTGCGCGGCCTGGGTGCGGTCGGCATCTTCGGCCTCATGGAGGACGCGGCCACCGCCGAGATCTCGCGCTCGCAGATCTGGCAGTGGATCAACGCGGGCGTCGTGTTCGAGCACGCCGGCGAACCCGTGACGGCGACCGCCGACCTCACCCGCCAGATCGCCGCCGAGGAACTGGCCGCGATCCGCGCCGAGATCGGCGAGGAGGCCTTCGCGGCCGGCAAGTGGCAGCAGGCCCACGACCTCCTCCTCCAGGTCTCCCTGGACGCGGACTACGCGGACTTCCTCACCCTCCCCGCGTACGACCAGCTCGTCGGCTGACCCTCCCCGAGGTCGACTGAATCGCACAGCAGCCGACCCCCCGCTCCGCCCCCGCCGCCACCAGGCCCGGGGGCGGAGCTGTTTCCCCTCACCCTCCCGCCGCCGGGCAGACCCGCGTGGGATCCGGGGCCGGCACGAGCCGCACCTGGTCCGTGCGCTCCTTCAGCGGGGCGTTGGTGTCGGTGTTCCACAGCAGCGCCATCCCGTCGGCGACGCCGAAGAACAGGTAGGGCCGGGCCGGGTCGAGCAGGCCTCCCTCCGCGTTGAGCTCGGCCACCGGGATCGTCGGCTGCACGCACGTCCACTCAGGCTGCACCCCGAAGTACGTGGGCGCCTCGCGACGGAGGACCGCTGCGGCCTTGGTCGCCGCGACGGACCGCAAGGCGCTGTCGAGGGCCAGGCCCGCCAGCGAGGCGATGACCACGACGTAGAGGAGGACGTACACGGCCACGTTGAGGTACTCGCCGGGCCGGGTGAAGGCGAAGTGGAGGTGCTTGGCGATCCCCCACAGCGCGGGCCCCAGAAGCCCCACGCCGAGGTAGGAGACCAGCTTCGCCCCGGCCACCACCTGCCACAGGCCGGGTACGTCGAGCTCGTCCGGGGTGAGGTCGAGTCCGTCCGCGTAGAGCCCGTGGAGCACCGAACCGGAGGCGACGACCAGCCCGGTCGCCAAGGTCACCGCGAGCGGGACGGTGGCCGTGAGCCATTCCGTCCAGGTGGTCCACTGGCGTACGAGGAGCCAGATGCCGACCACGGTCACGGTCACCGCTGCTGCGAGCAGCATCTGCCCCGGTGTCCACGGGTCGACCGCCCGTGCGGGCATCCCGAACACCAAGCACAGGAGGGCGGCGGCGCCGACGCCCCCGCCGATGAGCCCGTACAGGCGCGGCGTGGTCTCGCGGCGCCGCCGGGACGCTGCGTCCGTGTCCGCGCCCGCACCCGCACCCGTCGCCGCATCACCGGCCGCGGCGAGGCGGGGCAGATGCATCCCGGTCGCGCAGAACAGTCCTCGCACGAGGCACGCGCAACCGATGGCCAACCACCCCCAGCGCACCGGACCGTCGGCCTGACGGAAGCAGCCGACGGTGAACGCCATGGCGAGCAGCCAGCCGAACATCCGCGCCAGGCGCCGGTTGAAGTCGTCCTCGCGCGGCAGCTCGGTCCCCCGCCGCCCGCGCCGCGGGGACATCCGTACGTCGAGGTCCGCGCGGGCGGGCGCGCCGCCCGGCAGGGCCATGCGGGCCAGCCGCCTGGCCTCCGACGGCGTGCCGAGCGCGATGGACCCGGTGTCGTACCGGCCGGACGCCTCCGCGGCCCGTGCCCGCCGGCCGGTCGCGCGCCGCGGGTCCGGCCGGTGGGCGGACGTGTGGGAGCGGTACTCCTCCAGCTGCTCGCGGTCGGGGTCCACCAGCTCGGTGCGGCGTACGTACATCTCGAGGACGGCCGTCTTCGCAAGCCCGCGCACGCGCCAGCCGGCCGCCCGCTCGGTGCGGCTGTTCCGCGCCCCGAAGAACCGGACCTCGACGCAGAACAGCCGCGCCCGGGGATCGGGCGTCAGCACCCCGGCGGAAGGGCCCTCGCCCCGGCCGAACTCCTCCACGAGCGGCCATCCCTGGAGGACGAATTCCGCCTTCGCCTGTTCGAAGTCCCGCTGCTCGCCCCTGACTTCGACCAGGGCGAGCACCCGTTGGTCGTACCGCCGTCGCCTCACCGGCCACCCCCCGCATCCCGCGTCCCCGCGCCAGTCGGGTGACTGTACGGGCGGACGGCTGCGGTCCGCACGGGATCCGGCCACGGAAGCGGAACGACGGCGGGCCGAACGACCGGTCGGTTGTTACTCCATCGTAACTTTCCTGTACCTAGCGGTAACAACGCGCGCCGTGTCACCTTTCCGATGCCACCGGCCGGCGGTACCCCCACTTCCCCAGCCATGCACCGGAGTTCTCTCCGGCTTTGCCATGGCCTACCGCAGGAGTTCCGCCGTGATCGGATTCCGCACCGCCCGCAAGGACCGGCCCCGCAGTCGAGTGCGACGACTCGCCGGGGCCGGGATGGTTCTGCCGCTCGCCGTCAGCGCTCTGGTCGCCGGCTCCGCCGGGACCTCCGTGGCCAGTCCCGGGACCGGGCCCACCGCCGTGGTGTCCATGGGCGACAGCTACATCTCCGGCGAGGCCGGCCGCTGGATGGGCAACAGCCTGACCAACAGCGGGAACCGGACCGGGACCGACCGCGCGTGGGTCTCCGGGAGCACCTACGACCCCGCCAAGGTGTACGGCGCCACCGCCGGCGGCTGCCACCGCTCCGACTCCGCCGAGGTCAAGAGCGCCGGGGCGATCGCCGACGTGGCCGTGAACCTGGCCTGTTCCGGGGCGATTTCCGAGAACGTCTTCCGCGCCTCCAACGGCGGCGTGCCCTTCAAGGGCGAGGCCCCGCAGGCCGATCAGCTGGCCGCCGTGGCCGCCGCCGACAACGTCAAGGTCATCGCGCTGTCCATCGGCGGCAACGACCTCGGCTTCGCCGACATCATCAAGGAATGCGCCCTCGACTTCGTCCTCTGGAACTCGTACTGCTACGACGACCAGCAGTACGGGGTCGACGAGAAGATCGACGGCGTCATGGCGAACGTCGGCAAGTCCGTGGACGAGGTCCGCGCCGTGATGCGGGCCGCCGGGTACACCGATTCCTCGTACCGGATCGTGCTCCAATCCTACCCGTCGCCGATCCCGCGCGGCGCCGAGAACCGGTACACGCAGAGCGACTGGAGCCGCCTCAACACCGGCGGCTGCCCCTTCTGGAACCGGGACTCGGACTGGGCGCGCGACTCGCTCGTGCCGCAGATCGCCAATCGCCTCAAGGCAGTTGCCGCCGCCAAGGGCGTGCAGTTCCTGGACCTGCGGGACATGATGCAGGGCCGTGAGGTGTGCGCGAAGGCCAGCAAGCTGGTGAGCACCTCGGCGCCCGCGGCGGCGAAGACGAGCGAGTGGGCGCGCTGGATCGACAGCAGCGAGACGCAGGGGCTGGTCCAGGAGTCCATGCACCCGAACTACTTCGGCCAGCTCGCCGCCGGCCGCTGCCTGGCCCTGGCGGTCGCCCAGCCCGCGAACTCCGCCGCCGGCTGCAAGAACACCGCCGGAGCGGACCAGACGGGCATGTTCCTGACGCCGGCGCCCTGAGTCGTGCGTGCCGAGTGAGGGCGTCTGCGGAGAACTCCGCGGGCGCCCCTTCGCGTTCGATCAGCCCCGTACGGCGGCCAGCGCCTCGTCGTAGAGGGCCGCCAGATCGGCGCTGCCACCGCTGCGGACCCAGGCTTCGGTGGCGGCGTCCACGCAGGCGAAGACGGTCGCGACGACCGCCGCGGCGCGGACCCCGGGGATCAGGCCCTCCCCTGCGGCCATGCGGGCCGTGACGGCGGGCAGCACCAGTTCCTGCCAGCGCAGCCGCTTTTGCGTGTACCGGGCGCGCAGCGACGGGGTGTCGAAGATCAGGACCGTGATCTCCAGCAGCTGCTCGGGGTCGCCGTGCGCGTGCATGAGCACTTCGAAGCCGGCCCGCAGGGCCTCCCACGGAGTGGCGGTGGCGGGCTGGGCCTCCACCGTCGCGCGCAACAGCTCGCCGAGCTCTTCCTGCTCGCCGCAGACGATGTCCTCCTTGGTACCGAAGTACCGGAACAGCGACCTCTGCGAGATGCCCGCTTCCTTGGCGATCTGCGCGATCGTCGTGGCCTCGTAGCCCTGCTCGGCGAAGAGCCGCATGGCCGTGTCGAAGATGCTCGCGACCACGGCCTGCCGGGAGCGGTCCCACAGGCTCGGCTGCGTTGCGATGGTCCCCATCCGGTCAGCATATAGGCGGGACGCCATTTTGACCTCTACTGCCCGCTTGGCAGTCACTGACAGCCGGGCATACAGTGTTGCCAGACGTTGTCATCCATGGGCAGGAGCCACTGTGAACGCGGTCGACTACCGAGGCCGGACCACCCTGATCACCGGCGCCAGCTCGGGCCTGGGCGCCGAGTTCGCGCGCCAGCTCGCCGCGCGAGGATCCGACCTCGTGCTCGTCGCCCGCCGCGAGGACCGCCTGAAGGCGCTCGCCGGGCAGCTGTCCGCGGCGCACGGCGTCGCGGTGGAGCCGATCGCCATGGACCTGTCCGTCGACGGGTGCGGTGAGCTGCTGGCCGCCGAGGTCGACCGGCGCGGGATCACGGTCTCCAGCGTCGTCAACAACGCAGGCTTCGGCACCTACGGCCGCTTCCACGACGAGGACCCCCAGCGGCTCCGCCAGGAAGTCGGCCTCGACGTGATGGCCGTCGTCGACATCAGCCGCGCCTTCATCGGGCGGCTGCGCAGCCGCGGCGAGGGCGTCCTGGTCAACGTCGCCAGCATGGCCGGCTACCAGCCCGTCCCGAACATGGCCGTATACGGCGCCAGCAAGGCGTTCGTGCTCAGCTTCACCGAGGCCCTCTGGCAGGAGTCCCACGGCACCGGGCTGCGCGTCTTGGCGCTGTCGCCCGGCGCGACCAAGACCGAGTTCTTCGAGGTGGTCGGCTCGCAGGACGCCGCCGCCGGCACCAAGATGCAGACCTCCGAGGAGGTCGTGCGCACCGCGCTGAAGGCGCTGGACCGCAAGAACCCGCCGCCGAGCGTGATCTCCGGGGGTATGAACCGGGTCATGGCCTTCAGCGGCCGACTCGCCAGCCGCCGCATGGTCGTACGGATGGTGGACCGGATGTCCACCCCCCGGACCCCGTAAGGCGCGTCCGCAGAGGGGGGTCGGTCGCGCCGGGAAACCGGATGATCGGAGCGGCGCGGGCTGGCATGATCCCGCTCATGCCAGCCCGTACCGCACGTCCCAGCCTCTACATCTCCGTCGACGTCGAGGCCGACGGCCCGATCCCCGGCCCGTACTCGATGATCAGCTTCGGGGCCGCCGTCGCGGGCCGCCAGGACGGCAGTTCGTATACGGCCGCCGACCCCGAGCAGCACACCTTCTACCGCGAACTCCGGCCGATCAGCGACGAGTACGTCCCCGAGGCGCTCGCCGTCAGCGGCCTCGACCGGGACCGGCTGGCCCGGGAGGGCGCCGAACCCGCGGCGGCCATGGCCGAGTTCCGAACCTGGGTGCGGGAAGTGTCCGTCGGGGCCCAGCCCGTGATGTGCGGCTACCCGGCCTCCTTCGACTGGACCTTCCTGTACTGGTACTTGATGCGGTTCGGCGGCGACAGCCCCTTCGGGCACTCCGGCTGCCTCGACATGAAGACGCTGTACGCGGCGAAGGCGCGGGTCCCGCTGCGCGCAGCCGTCAAGGGGCGGATGCCGAAGGAACTGCTCTCCCGCCGTCGGCACACCCACCACGCGCTCGACGACGCGATCGAGCAGGCCGAGCTGATGAGCAACCTGATGCTCTGGACGCCCCCGTCCCCCGGTACCGCCGGCTGACTCCCCCCGCCCGGGCGGGTGCGGAAAGACGTCCGGTGCGTACGCCACACCCGCAGTGGGTGGCGTACGCACCGGTCGTGGCAGGTCGGACCCGGTACGGGTCGGTCAGTGCACCGGTACGGGTTCCGGGGCGGCCGCCGCGGCCCGCCCGGCACCGAAGTGGTTGAAGGCCAGGTTGAGCGCGATGGCCACCACGCAGCCGGTGCTGATGCCCGAATCCAGGACGACCAGCAGGTCCTTCGGGAACGCGTGGTAGAAGTCCGGTGCCGCGATCGGGATCAGGCCGATGCCCACCGAGGCGGCGACGATCAGGGCGTTCTCGCCCTTCTCCATGGCCGCGCCCGCCAGGGTCTGGATCCCGCTGGCCGCGACCGAACCGAACAGGACGATGCCCGCGCCGCCGAGGACCGGCAGCGGGACCACTCCGATGACGGAGGCGGCGACCGGGCACAGGCCCAGCAGGATCAGGATGCCGCCGCCCGCGGCGACGACGAACCGGCTGCGCACCTTGGTCATCGCCACGAGCCCGATGTTCTGCGCGAAGGCGCTGCACATGAAGCCGTTGAACAGCGGGCTGAGCGCGCTGCCGAGGGTGTCGGCGCGCAGCCCGCCCTCGATGGTCTTCGCGTCCGCCGGGCGGCCGACGATCTTGCCCAGCGCCAGGATGTCGGCGGTGGACTCGGTCATGCAGACCAGCATGACGATGCACATGGAGACGATGGCGGCGGCCTGGAACTGCGGGGCGCCGAAGTGGAACGGGGTCGGGAAACCCACCAGGGAGGCGTTCCTGACGCTGTCGAAGCTGGTCATGCCGAGCGGGAGGGCGATCAGCGTTCCCGCGACCAGGCCGAGCAGGATCGAGATCTGCTGGAGGAAGCCGCGCAGGAACTTGCGCATCAGCAGGACGATCACGAGGGTGACGGCGGCCATGCCGATGTTCTTCATCGAGCCGTAGTCGGTCGCGGTGCGGTTGCCGCCCTGGGACCAGTTGAAGGCCACCGGCAGCAGGGACACGCCGATCAGGGTGATGACCGTACCGGTGACCACGGGCGGGAAGAAGCGGACGAGCTTCCCGAAGTACGGGGCGGCGAAGAAGCCGACGAGCCCGGCGACGATGATCGCGCCGAAGATGACGGGGACGGCGTCCGCGCCCTCACCCTTGCCTATGGCGATCATCGGGGTCACACCGGCGAACGAAACGCCGTTGACGAAGGGGAGTTTGGCGCCGATCTTCCAGAAACCGAGGGTCTGGAGGAGGGTGGCGAGGCCCGCGGTGAAGAGCGAGGCGCCCATCAGGAACGCGGTCTCGGTGGCGGAGAGTCCGACGGCAGGGCCGACGATCATGGGTGGGGCGACGACACCCGCGTACATGGCGGCCACGTGCTGGAGGCCGCTCGTGAACATTTTCAGCGGAGGGAGGGTCTCGTCGACCGGGTGCTTCTCCTCCGGTACTGCGACAGCATCTGTGCGAAACCTGGGCGTCTTGGCCACGGCTTCCTCCGGTCGGGTAACACGTCGGCAGGGACGTGGGTGTCATGGAGGTGGTGCGAAAGCTGTGCGAGTCGATCTCTTGTTCAGTTGCGTGAAGGCATGCAGAAACGATTCGCCCGAGTCGTTTCCAGAAGCAGTGGCACGAGTCACCGCCCCGGGAGCACCCTCGGAAACCTCGGGCGCTTCCCGGGAACGGCTGCCGCGGACCCCGCTCGGGTCCGCGACCGCCGGCCGGGGGCCGTCCCCCCCGGCCGGACTCCGTGGGATCAGCCCTGCGCGGAGATCCGCGCGAGGCGCTGGGCCTCTTCCCGGGTGGACACCGCGATGGCGTCCTCGTCGGCGAAGAGCAGTCGGTTGTTCTCGACGATCTGCTTGCCGTTGACCAGGGAGAGGGTGACCGGGGCGGCCGCACCGAAGACCAGCGCGGTGACCGGGTCGGCGATGGACGAGTGGGCCAGGGTGCTCAGGTTCCACATCACCAGGTCGGCGCACTTGCCGACCTCGAGCGAGCCGATGTTGTCGGCGCGGCCGAGGACCTGGGCGCCGCCGTACGTACCGAGGCGCAGCGCCTGGCGCGCGTTGAGGGCGGCCTCGCGGTGGACCGGGTTCAGCCGGTTGATCAGCAGCGCGTTGCGCAGCTCGGTGTGCAGCTCGCCGGACTCGTTCGAGGCGGTGCCGTCCACGCCGAGGCCGACCGGGACGCCGGCGGCGAGCATGTCCGGGACGCGGGCGATGCCGGCGGCCAGACGGGCGTTGGAGGACGGGCAGTGCGCGACGCCGGTCTTGGTGCGGGCGAACGCGGCGATGTCGGAGTCGTTCATGTGGACGCTGTGCGCCATCCACACGTCCTCGCCGAGCCAGCCGGTCGACTCGAAGTAGTCGGTCGGGCCCATGCCGAACAGTTCCTTGCAGAACTGCTCTTCCTCGACGGTCTCGCTGCCGTGCGTGTGCATGCGCACACCGAGGCGGCGGGCCAGCTCGGCGCCCTGCTTCAGCAGCTCGGTGGAGACCGAGAAGGGCGAGCAGGGGGCGACGGCGACCTGGGTCATCGCGTCGAAGGAGTAGTCGTGGTGCTTCTTGACGGTCGCCTCGGTGTCGGCGAGCGCACCCTCGAGGGTCTCGACGGCGTGGTCCGGGGGCAGGCCGCCGTCCTTCTTGCTGCGGTCCATGGAGCCGCGGGCAAGGGTGAAGCGGACGCCCATCTCGGACGCGGCGCGGATGATCGCGCCGGAGAGGTCGCCGGAGCCCTTGGGGTAGACGTAGTGGTGGTCCATGGCGGTGGTGACGCCGCCCTTGGCCATCATCGCCAGGGAGCCCTGGGCGGCCGTGTAGGCCATCTGCTCGTCGATGCGCGCCCACGTCGGGTACAGCGCGACGAGCCAGTTGAAGAGGTTGTGGTCGGTGGCCAGACCGCGGGTGATCCACTGGTAGAAGTGGTGGTGCGTGTTGACCAGGCCCGGGGTGACGAGGTGACCCGTGCCGTCGATGCGGCGGACCACATTGTCGAGGTTCTCGGGGGCTTTGCCCGCACCGATGGACTCGATCTTGTTGCCGGCGACGACAACGTGGCCCGATGCGTACTCGGTGTCGTTCGCGTCGACGGTCGCAATCGCACAGTTCTCGATGACGATGCGCTCTACGGCGCCGTCATGCGCTGCCGATGCTGCCATGGGACTTCCTCGTGCTTTCAGTGGCGGTGCGGGCACGGCAGGGCCCAGGGGATTTGAGTGCCGGAGCCTGGGACCTCGACAGCTGACAGTACTGCCGTCCCGCGTGGTGCGTCCGGGTGCCGATTCAGGAAGTTGAAGCGTGTCGCGCCGTCCCGGGGCCACTGCGGAGCCCCGGGACGCGCGTGCCGTGTCAGAGGTTGGTCATGTCCACGGGGATGCGGGCGTCAACGCCGTCCCGCAGGACCGTGGCCTCGATCAGACCGTACGGGCGGTCCGCGGCGAAGTAGACCTCGTTGTCGTTCTTGAGGCCGAAGGGCTCCAGGTCGACGAGGAAGTGGTGCTTGTTCGGGAGCGAGAAGCGGACCTCGTCGATCTCCGAACGGTGGTTGATGATGCGCGAACCCATCTGGTACAGGGTCTGCTGCAGCGAGAGGGAGTAGGTCTCCGCGAAGGCCTGGAGCATGTGCTTCCTGGTCTCGGCGTAGGACTTCTCCCAGTTGGGCATCCGCTGGTCGTCGTCCGACCAGCTGAAGCGCCAACGGGCCGACACCTGGGTGGCGAGGATGCGGTCGTACGCTTCCTTCAGGGTCGTGTACTTGTCCTTCACGTAACCCCAGAACTCGGAGTTCGTGGAGTTCATGACGACGAGGTCCTTGAGGCCGGAGATGACCTCCCAGTTCTTGCCGTCGTACGTGATCTGGGTGACGCGGGTCTCGCCGCCGTTACGGACGAAGGAGTGGTTCACCTCGTCGGAGCCGATGAACTTGGAGTTGGCGTCCGAGGTGGCGATCCGGGACCAGGAGTACTCCTCGATCCGGATGCGCGCCTTCTGGATCGGCTCCTGGCTGTTCACGAACCAGCGCGCCAGGTGGATGCCGAACTGCTCGGCGGACTCGATGCCGTACTCCTTGGCGAACGCGTACACCGTGTTCTTGGTGGTGTCCGTCGGAAGGACGTTGGCGTTCGAGCCGGAGTAGTGCACATCGTCCATGTCCCCGGAGAGGGCGACCGAGACGTTCAGGTCCTTGATGTGGTGGGTGTCGCCGTCCCGCGTGATCTTGACGACGCGGTTCTCTGCCTTGCCGTACTGGTTCTGGCCCAGAATCGTGGCCATGCTAGCTCCCTCGGTAAACGGAGTAGCCGAACGGGTTGAGCAGCAGCGGTACGTGGTAATGCTCGCCCGGGTTCACCGCGAAGGTGATGGTGACCTCGGGGAAGAACGCACCGCTGTCCCTTACGCGGGGGGCGTCCTGCTGCGCCTCGGCTTGCTTCTTCTCGAAGTACGTCTCGGTCTCGAAGTCGAGACGTACGTGGGTGGTGCCCTCCGGCAGCGCCGGCAGGTCCTTGCAGCGCCCGTCCGCATCGGTGGCGGAGCCGCCCAGGGCCGCCCACTCGCCGCCCGGACCCGTACGGGCCGACAGGGAGATGGCGACGCCCTCGGCGGGCTTGCCGATGCTGGTGTCCAGGATGTGCGTGGACACCGACGCGGTGGTTGCGGTGCTCATGCTCACGCTCCTTCTTCTGCGAGTTCGACGAGGCGGGTCAGGCGGATCTTGTTGATCTTGACGAGCTCGCCGCGGGCGATTTCCCGCTCCTGCTCCGGCGAGTTCTCGATCCGGACCTTGACCGCGTCCCGCATGAACGCACCGGTCGCACCGGTGGCGCAGATGAGGAAGACGTGGCCGAACTTCTCCTGGTACGCCAGGTTCAGTTCGAGGAGCTCGTTCTTGAGCTCTTCCGAGGCGCCGGCCATGCCGCGCTGCTCGCGGGCGGAGGTCGGGTCTCCCGGCTTCGGCCGGCCGATCGGCGCGTGGCCTGCCATCGCCTCGGCCAGGTCCTCGGCGGTGAGCTCGGCCATGGCGGCCTCGTTCGCGGAGAACAGGGAGTCGGCGGTGGCGAAGGGGCGCTGGGCGAGCAGCTTGCTCCCCCATGCCGAACTGGCGCACACCTCGTGCAGCTCGGCCGTGGCCGCGCTGTCGTCCAAGGCGTTGAACCGGGTGAGACCCGGGGTCGGACTCGAAGTCACGGTAGGCCTCCGTGGCCTGTTGTTGCTTTGACGGGCTGCGCATAGCTAACGCCCTCGACAACACGGCGTCAACACTTTGTTGAAACTTCCCGTACACAAAAGCCGCCGCCCGGATGAATGGGGCGGCGGCTCGTCACAGTGGGTCAAACAGGCTTCACGCCTTGCTGTTTTTGTTGGGGTTTTCCCTGTTCAGATAGTTGTAGACCGTGAAGCGGCTTACGCCCAGGGCGCCCGCGACCGTCTCCACGCCGTGCCGGACGGAGAAGGCGCCGCGCGCCTCCAGTATCCGGACGATGTCCTGCTTGGACTTCCGGTCGAGCTGTGACAACGGTACGCCGTGCCGGCGTTCCAGCGCCGCCAGGATGTGGTCCAGCGAGTCGGACAGCTGGGGCAGGCGTACGGCCAGCAGGTCCTGGCCCTCCCAGCTGAGCACGACGTCGTCGGGCAGGGCCTGGGCCGGATCCATCAGCTCGCCGCCCATCGCGTCGACCAGCGGCTTGACCGCGGTGACGAACGGGTGGTCGCGGGGCTCGGTCATGGGGTGTCCTCCCCGATCACGTTGACCTGGAGCGAGACGCGCGTGGCCCCGGACTCCAGCGAGTCGCGCAGCAGCGCGGCCACCGCGGCCAGCACCTCGTCGGCGTCACCCTCGGCGGTGTTGCCGAACGGGCCGACGTCCACCGCGTCCAGCTGGGCCTTCTGGATGACCTCGCGAGCGGCCACGGCATGGGCAGGGGCCTCTTCGAGATCGAAGGGCTCGGTCGTGAACTCCACTCTCAATCGCACGCTGGTCAAGCTACCTCCCGGTCACGATTTTCCGGCAGTCCGCACTTGACATCTACGACAAGCCCGATGCAGTCTTCCATCAAGCAGAAACTAACTTCCGCAATACGGAAGGAGCGCACACCCCTCATGGGATACACGGACCAGCGCTTCGATGTGAACCTTTCGATCCTCTTCACGGAACTCCCGCTCCTGGAGCGTCCCGCGGCTGCCGCCGCGGCGGGCTTCACGGCGGTCGAGCTGTGGTGGCCCTGGATCGAGACCCCCACCCCCGCTCAGACGGAGCTCGACGCCCTCAAGAAGGCTCTTGAGGACGCCGGCACCCAGCTGGTGGGCCTGAACTTCTACGCCGGCCAGCTGCCGGGCCCGGACCGCGGTGCGGTCTCGGTACCCGGTGAGGAGTCGGACCGCTTCAACGCCAACATCAACGTGGCTGCGGACTTCGCCGCCTCGGTCGGCTGCAAGGCGCTGAACGCCCTCTACGGCAACCGGGTGGAGGGTGTGGACCCGGCCGTCCAGGACGAGCTCGCCCTGAAGAACCTGGTCGTGGCGGCCCAGGCCGCGGACCGCGTCGGCGCGATCCTCCTGATCGAGACCCTCAACAAGCCCGAGTCGCCGCTCTACCCGCTGGTGAGCGCCCCGGCCGGCATCGAGGTCGTGGACAAGGTGAACGAGGCCACCGGCCTCGGGAACGCCAAGTTCCTGCTCGACCTGTACCACCTGGCGATGAACGACGAGGACCTCTCCGAGGTCATCGAAAAGTACGCCGCCAAGACCGGGCACGTCCAGATCGCGGACAAGCCGGGACGCGGTGCCCCCGGCACCGGCGAGCTGCCCCTCGAGGAGCTGCTCGACCAGCTGAAGAAGGCCGGATACGAGGGCTACGTAGGCCTGGAGTACAAGGCCGCCGACGCTGCCGCCTCCTTCGCGTGGCTGCCGGCCGAGGCCCGCGCCGCCCAGTAGGCGGACAAAGTCCAGGCGATCAGCCAGGCACGTCACGCACTTTTCGTACAAAGCATTAAGAGAAGGATCCTCGTCATGAGCAACCTCCCCAAGATTGCCTGGATCGGCCTCGGAATCATGGGCTCCCCCATGGCCGAGAACCTCCTGAAGGCCGGCTACTCGGTCACCGGCTTCACGCTGGAGCAGGACAAGCTGGACCGCCTGGCCGCCGCCGGCGGCGCCGCCGCCGGCTCGATCGCCGAGGCCGTCAAGGACGCCGACGTCATCATCACGATGGTGCCCGCCTCCCCGCAGGTCGAGGCCATCTCCTACGGCGAGAACGGCATCCTCGAGAACGCCAAGTCCGGCGCGCTGATCATCGACATGTCGTCGATCACCCCGCAGACCTCCATCGACCTGGCGAAGAACGCCGCCGAGAAGGGCATCCGCGTCATCGACGCCCCGGTGTCCGGCGGCGAGGCCGGCGCCATCGAGGCCGTCCTGTCGATCATGGTGGGTGGCGAGCAGGCCGACTTCGACGAGGCCCTGCCGGTCCTCGAGGCCCTCGGCAAGGTCATCGTCCTGTGCGGTCCGCACGGCTCCGGCCAGACGGTGAAGGCCGCCAACCAGCTCATCGTCGCGGTGAACATCCAGGCGTGCGCCGAGGCCGTCGTCTTCCTCGAGAAGTCCGGCGTGAACCTCGAGGCGGCCCTGGACGTCCTCAACGGCGGTCTGGCCGGCTCCACGGTCCTGACCCGCAAGAAGGACAACTTCCTGAACCGCGACTTCAAGCCCGGTTTCCGGATCGACCTGCACCACAAGGACATGGGCATCGTCACCGACGCCGCCCGCAACGTCGGTGCGGCCCTGCCGGTCGGCGCGGTCGTCGCCCAGTTGGTCGCCTCGCTGCGCGCCCAGGGTGACGGCGGCCTGGACCACTCGGCCCTGCTGCGCGCCGTCGAGCGCCTCTCCGGCGCCCAGATCTGAGCCCGCGGCCCGCTCGCCGGGCCGCCGCTCCTCCCCCCTCGGGGGGCCTGAGTTTCCGGATGGTGCCGGTGCTGACACCTGTCCTGTCGCGCCCAAGCGCCGGCACCGTCCGGATCACCTCTCTCCATCTTTGTTCAACAAACTGTTGACGCTGCGTTCGGCCTGAAATTAGGCTGTTCCGTATGACGGAAGACGCTTTCCGTCAGCAGGTTCCCGTACGGAAGGTCACCATGTCGAAGCGCACGCTGACGACCGAGTCCGGCGCCCCGGTCGCCGACAACCAGAACTCCGCCACCGCCGGCGTCGGTGGCCCGCTGCTGATCCAGGACCAGCAGCTGCTCGAGAAGCTTGCCCGCTTCAACCGTGAGCGCATACCGGAGCGCGTGGTGCACGCCCGCGGCTCGGCCGCGTACGGCCACTTCGAGGTGACCGACGACGTCACCGCGTACACGAGCGCCGCGTTCCTGAACACGGTCGGCAAGAAGACCGAGACCTTCCTGCGGTTCTCCACCGTGGCCGACTCGCTGGGTGGCGCGGACGCGGTCCGCGACCCGCGCGGCTTCGCGCTGAAGTTCTACACCGAAGAGGGCAACTACGACCTCGTCGGCAACAACACCCCGGTGTTCTTCATCAAGGACCCGATCAAGTTCCCCGACTTCATCCACTCCCAGAAGCGCGACCCCTTCACGGGCAAGCAGGAGCCGGACAACGTCTGGGACTTCTGGGCGCACGCCCCCGAGGCGACGCACCAGATCACCTGGCTGATGGGTGACCGCGGCATCCCCGCCTCGTACCGTCACATGAACGGCTACGGCTCGCACACGTACCAGTGGACGAACGCGCAGGGCGAGGCCTTCTTCGTCAAGTACCACTTCAAGACGAACCAGGGCATCCGCTGCCTGTCGGGCGAGCAGGCCGCCGAGCTCGTCGGCAAGGACGCGAACTCGCACCAGACCGACCTGCTCCAGGCGATCGAGCGCGGTGTGAACCCGAGCTGGACCCTCTACGTCCAGATCATGCCGGCCGCCGAGGCCGCGGACTACCGCTTCAACCCGTTCGACCTCACCAAGGTGTGGCCGCACAGCGACTACCCGCTGCAGCGCGTGGGCCGCCTGGTCCTCGACCGCAACCCGGACAACGTCTTCGCCGAGGTCGAGCAGTCCGCGTTCTCCCCGAACAACTTCGTCCCGGGCATCACCGCCTCGCCGGACAAGATGCTCCAGGGCCGCCTCTTCGCGTACGCCGACGCCCAGCGCTACCGCCTCGGTGTGAACCACACCGTGCTGCCGGTCAACGCCCCGAAGGCGACGAAGGCCGAGAACTACGGCCGCGACGGTGTCATGGCGCTGCGCAACGGCTCGCGCCACGACAAGAACTACGAGCCCAACTCGTACCAGGGCCCGGCCGAGACCGGTCTGGCGCTCGGCGCCCCGAAGGCCGTCTCCGGCTACACGGGCACCCACGAGGCCCCGGCCCACACCAAGGACGACGACTTCTTCCAGGCCGGTGAGCTCTACCGCCTGATGTCGGAGGCCGAGAAGCAGCGTCTGGTGGCGAACATCGCCGGCGGCCTGTCTCAGGTCACCCTCGAGGACGTCATCGAGAAGAACCTGGCTCACTTCCACGCCGCCGACGCCGACTACGGCAAGCGCGTCGAGGAGGCCGTCCGCGCCCTGCGCGACGCCTGAGCCGAACAAGCTGCACCGGGGACCTGGCGGGAGGTCAGGTCCCGGGTGCCGAGCCCGAACCGCGGACCCGGATGAGGGGTGGTACGCGGTAAGGGCCGGACGAGGACCGCGACGGGCGTGTGAGCCAGTGCGGTGGTAATGGGTGCCGAGGCCCGTCTCTTGACCTGAGGGAGACGAAGCCGAAGCTCTCGTCACCGCCCGTCGCGGTCCCAGCCACTCCTTGTATAGAGGGGCCACGCACAGAGCCCCCTGTGTATGGGGACAACCTCCCCAACAACTCCGCCCGGCGGTGCGAACGACCTCTTCTGGACGCCGTCCTCGCACCGCTGCGCGGGCATCGGGCCGGCTGCGCCGGCCTCCGGCCGTCGGGCTCTGTCCGAGGCCACCTCAACTCCGCCCGGCGGTGCGAATGTCCTGTCGCGCCAGCCTCGCACCGTCGGGCGGTCACACCCAAAGCGCCGAGTCACGGACGGTCCCGTGACTCGGCGCTTTGTCATGCGCGGTGGTCGATGACCTGGACGGACAGGTGCGGCCAGTGCGTGGTGAGCACGGCCAGTTCGTCCGAGGCGGGTCCGGTCGCTGCGCGCAGGGCTTCGGCGGGGCTGAAGTGGACGGTCGTACCGGTGGTACCGGTACTGCCGTCGTCGGCGATCGGCATCAGGTCGGTCGTGGGAACGCCGTGCTCGTAGCGCTGGAACCAGGCTCCGCCCGCGCGGCGGTTGGTGTGGACGAGCCACTCGCTGAGCGCCGCGACGACGGACATGCCGCGCCGTGGGTCTCCGTCGGGCAAGATCTGCGCGTCGGGGTGATCGAAGAACCGCAGGTCTTTCGTCGCCATGATCGGCTTCCTCACCGGCCGACCGTGCTCGTCGAACCGGGTGTCGGTGCCCCGGCCCCCGTCCGCCACGGACACCGAGTCGTCGGCGTGGAGCGTGACCGTACAACGTCCCCCGCCGGTGTACTGCGCCTCGTCGGCCGCGTACGCGACGACTTCGAGGATCAGGTGCGGAAGCCCTCCGGGGGCGAACACGGCCTGGTTCTCCCGGATGTGGGCCAGGTGGCCGGCGTCCACGGAACCTGCCCAGTCGTGCGTCGTACTGCGCCACGAGGCCCTTGATCTGTCCATCGGAGCAGTATGCCGAAGCCCTGCGTCGGGAGCTGCGCCGTGAGGCGGCCGCGTTGGCGGCCGGCCCTGCCGCTGCGCCGCTCGCCTCGGCATGGAGGTCTGATCGGCGGGCCGGCTTCGTCGGGCATGCAGAACGGCCCCCGTTCCTCCTGGTGGAGGGACGGGGGCCGTAACGTGCAGCCGTTACTGTCGGCTTGGGCCTCAGACCGACAGCGGGCGGATCGCGGTCGGGGCGTGGCCCGGCTCGGTCGCGAGCTCCTCGAACTCGGTGACGTCGCTCATGTCGACCGTCTTGCTCATCGAGATGTTGGTGACGCGCTCCAGGATGGCCTCGACGACCACCGGGACGCTGTACTCGGCGGCCAGCTTCTTGGCCTCCTCGAAGGCGGCGCCCAGCTCGTTCGGGTCGGTGACGCGAATCGCCTTGCAGCCGAGACCCTCGACGACCTTGACGTGGTCGACGCCGTAGACACCCAGCTCCGGGGCGTTGATGTTCTCGAACTCCAGGTTGACCTCGAAGTTGATGCCGAGGCCCCCCTGCGCCTGACGGATCAGGCCGAGGTAGGCGTTGTTCACCAGGACGTGGACGTACGGGATCTTGTGCTGCGCACCGACCGCCAGCTCCTCCAGCATGAACTGGAAGTCGTAGTCGCCGGAGAGGGCGACGACGGGGGTCTGCGGGTCGGCGGTGGCGACACCCAGCGCGGCCGGGATGGTCCAGCCGAGCGGGCCGGCCTGGCCGCAGTTGATCCAGTGGCGCGGCTTGAAGACGTGCAGCATCTGCGCGCCGGCGATCTGGGAGAGGCCGATGGTGGTGACGTAGCGCGTCTCCGGGCCGAAGGCCTTGTTCATCTCCTCGTAGACGCGCTGCGGCTTCATGGGGATGTTGTCGAAGTGCGTACGGCGCTGCAGCGTGGCCTTGCGCTCCAGGTGGGAGGCGACCCAGGCGCTGAAGTCGGGCAGCTTGCCCTCGGCCTTGAGCTCCTTGGCGACCTCGATGAAGATCTCCAGCGCGGCCTTGGCGTCGGAGGCGATGCCGAGGTCCGGGGCGAAGATCTTGCCGATCTGGGTGGGCTCGATGTCGACGTGGACGAACTTGCGGTCGCCCAGGTACGCGTCCAGGTTGTAACCGGTGTGACGGTTGGCCCAGCGGTTGCCGATGCCGAGGACGAAGTCCGACTCGAGGAACGTCGCGTTGCCGTAGCGGTGCGAGGTCTGGACACCGACCATGCCGGCGGCGAGCTCGTGGTCGTCGGGGATGACGCCCCAGCCCATGAGGGTGGAGATGACCGGGACGCCGGTCAGCTCGGCGAACTCGACCAGCAGGTCGGAGGCGTCGGCGTTGATGATGCCGCCACCGGCGACGATCAGCGGACGCTCGGACTCCAGCAGGAACTGGATGGCCTTCTCGGCCTGCTTCCGCGTGGCGGCCGGCTTGTGCACGGGCAGCGGCTCGTACAGGTCGGGGTCGAACTCGATCTCGGTCAGCTGGACGTCGATCGGGAGGTCGATCAGGACCGGGCCCGGACGGCCGGAGCGCATCAGGTAGAACGCCTGCTGGAAGACGCCGGGGACCTGGGCGGCCTCGAGGACCGTGGTCGCGGCCTTGGTGACCGGCTTGGCGATCGAGGCGATGTCGACGGCCTGGAAGTCCTCCTTGTGGAGCTTCGCGACCGGAGCCTGACCGGTGATGCACAGGATCGGGATGGAGTCCGCGATGGCCGAGTACAGGCCGGTGATCATGTCGGTGCCGGCGGGGCCGGACGTACCGATGCAGACACCGATGTTGCCCGGGTGGGTACGGGTGTAGCCCTCGGCCATGTGCGAGGCGCCCTCGACGTGGCGGGCGAGGGTGTGGTTGATGCCACCCACGTTCTTGAGCTCGCGGTAGAACGGGTTGATCGCAGCGCCGGGCACGCCGAACGCTTGCGAAACGCCCTCGCGCTTGAGGATCTCCACTGCAGCGGCGGCGGCTGTCATACGAGGCATCGAGTTCTCCTGCGGGTCTGGCGGTCAGACTGCTTCCCGGGGCGTTTCCACAATCCGGAAGTTTTGTTCTGCTATACGGAACAAGCTAAGCGGCCAGTCCCCGCACGTCAAGAAGCTTCAGGACCCCGGAACACACCAAATGCCGCGTCTCGCGCAAGCGAGTTGTACGAACCACCGGGACGCGGCCGAATCTGGGGGGAAAATCGAGGGCATGCTCGCCCGTCGGTGGCAGGTGGTGGAGCATGGACCTACGCACAGCGACGGAGGGGGCCCAGCACTCATGGCGGAAGCGGTACCGGTGCGCTGCCCGGCATGCCTGCGCGAGAACGGCTACGCCGCCCCCGTCTTCCCCTGCGCCTGCGGAAGCCCGGTCATCCCGCCCCTGGACCTCGCGGCGCCGCCCGTGCCGCTGACGCACCGCACCTGGTCGGACGCCTGGGTGGCGGTGCGGTGCACGGCCTGCGGGCGGGTGAGCGAGTGGCCGCACCCCGAGCTGGGATGCGCCTCGTGCGGGACGGTGGTGCGGGTTCCGGTGCATCCGGTGGAGCCCGAGAGGGGGACGGGGCCGGGGATCGGGCCCGGGACCGGTGTACGGGACGGGCTGCCTCCGCGTCCCGGCGTACACGGGCCGGCGCCGCGGGAGGCGGATCCCGGGCGGCCGGGCGCGCCTGGCCGGGGCGGGTCGGCCGGGGGCCTCGGATCCTCCGGCGCGGCCGGCACGTCCGGACCGGCCCCCGGGCAGCCTGCGGCGGCGCCCGTGCCGCGGCCGGCGTTCCGCCCGGTGACCATCCGTACCGCCCGGGACGCGGTGGCCACGGCCGCGCTGTACCTGCGGTGGCTCGGCTTCCAGGACGTCCGGCAGCCCGACGGCCGGCCCATCCCCTCGGCGGCCGTGGACCTGCGGGCCCCCGGGCTGGTGGCACAGGTGGACCCGACCACCGCACCGGCCGGGCTGCGGGCCGTGGAGTGCGTCTGGCTGAACGGACTGACGGCCTCCGCCACCAGCGTCTACTTCGCGCTCGCCGGATATACGGAGGACGCCCGCTCCCGCGCGGACGACCTCGGGATACCGCTGTTCGTCATGGACCTCACGGGCATGCCGCAGCCGGTCAACGACACGGCGGAGCGGCTGGTGGGCGCGGGGGCGTAGCCGGGGGCCTCTTGCCGATCAGGCCGCCCCGGGCAGGACGTAGGCTCGGAACACACATCCGTATCCGTTGGTTGCTTGCCTGCGTGCCCGCTCGCCTGCTTGTGTGCCGCTCGCCTGCCTGCGCGCCTGCCCCTGTCCCTGCCGAGGAGAGCCCGATGAGCCTGTACGACATCCCGCTGACCACCCTGTCCGACGAGCCCACCAGCCTGGCGGCCCACAAGGGCAAGGCGGTCCTGCTGGTGAACACCGCTTCGCAGTGCGGTCTCACCCCGCAGTACTCGGGACTGGCCCGGCTGCAGTTCAAGTACGAGGAGAAGGGCTTCACCGTCGTCGGTGTGCCCTGCAACCAGTTCGGCGAGCAGGAGCCCGGCAACGCCGAGGACATCGCGACCTTCTGCGCGGCAGGTTTCGGCGTGACGTTCCCGATGCTGGAGAAGACCGAGGTCAACGGCGAGAACCGGCACCCGCTGTACCAGGAGCTCGTGAAGACCCCGGACGCCGACGGCGAGGCGGGCGACATCCAGTGGAACTTCGAGAAGTTCCTGATCTCCCCGGCCGGCGAGGTCGTGGCGCGCTTCCGTCCGCGCACCGAGCCCGAGTCCCCCGAGGTCATCGCCGCGATCGAGGCGCAGCTGCCGGCTTAGGCCGTACGGGGGAGGGCCGACCGCACGGCCGGCCCGCCCCCCGCAGCGCCAGGACCGGAGTCAGCCGAGCTCGGCCTCGTCGTACTCCGCCCCCGAGCCGGCCGCGGTGAGCTCCCGGAGCTCCACCCGGCGGATCTTGCCGGACACGGTCTTGGGGAGCTCCGCGAACTCGATGCGGCGGATCCTCTTGTACGGGGACAGCACGGCACGGGAGTGCGCGAACAGCGCCCGCGCGGTCTCCGGCCCGGGCTCCCAGCCGGCGGCGAGCGCGATGTACGCCTTCGGCACGGCCAGCCGCAGCGGGTCGGGGGCCGGGACCACGGCGGCTTCGGCGACGGCCTCGTGCTCCAGCAGGGCGCTCTCCAGCTCGAACGGGCTGATCTTGTAGTCGGAGGCCTTGAAGACGTCGTCCGAGCGCCCCACGTAGGTGAGGTACCCGGCCTCGTCGCGCGAAGCGATGTCGCCGGTGCGGTACAGCCCGTCCGCCATGGCCTCGGCGGTGCGCTCGGGGTCGTCGCGGTAGCCCGTCATCACCCCGGCGGGGCGGGTGCGCAGGTCCACGCAGAGTTCGCCCTCGTCGGGGGACTCCTTGCCGGTGACGGGGTCGAGCAGCACGATCTCGTACCCGGGCGCCGGGCGCCCCATCGACCCGGGCTTGACGGGGACCCCCGGGAAGTTGCCGACCTGGAGGGTGGTCTCGGTCTGGCCGAAGCCGTCGCGGATGGTGACGCCCCAGGCCTCGCGGACCTTCTCGATGACCTCGGGGTTGAGCGGCTCGCCCGCGGCGACGGCCTCGCGCGGAGGGGTGCGGAGCTTGGTGAGGTCGGACTGGATCAGCATCCGCCATACGGTGGGCGGGGCGCAGAAGGTGGTCACGCCGTGCCGGTCCATTTCGGCCATCAGCCGCTCGGCGTCGAAGCGGGTGTAGTTGTGGACGAAGACGGTGGCGCCGGCGTTCCACGGGGCGAAGAGGTTGGACCAGGCGTGCTTGGCCCAGCCGGGCGAGGCGATGTTCAGGTGCACGTCGCCGGGGCGCAGCCCGAGCCAGTACATGGTGGACAGGTGCCCGATGGGGTACGAGGCGTGCGTGTGCTCGACGAGCTTGGGGCGGGCGGTGGTCCCGGAGGTGAAGTACAGCATCAGCGGGTCGGTCGCCAGGGTCTCGCCGTCCGGGCGGAAGTGGCTGTCGGCCGCGTACATGTCCTCGAGCCGGCGCCATCCCGTGGGTACGTCGGCTCCGGCGGCGATCCGGGTGTAGGTGCCGGGGACCTCGTCGAACTTGCCGGCGTCCTCGGCGCGGACGATGACGTGCCGTACGTGACCGCGCTCGATCCGGTCGCGCAGGTCCGCCGCGCCGAGCAGCGGGGTGGCGGGGATGACGACGGCGCGCAGCTTCATCGCGCCGAGCATCACCTCCCACAGCTCGCGCTGGTTGCCGAGCATGACCAGGACCCGGTCGCCGGCCGCGACCCCCTGGTCCCGCAGCCAGTTGGCGGCGGAGTCGGACCGTACGGCCAGCTCCCCGAAGGAGACGGACCTGCTGGTGCCGTCCTCCTCGACGATGCACAGGGCGTCGGCGCCGTTGCCGGTGGCGATGTGGTCGAACCAGTCCAGGGCCCAGTTGAAGCGCTCGGGCCGGGGCCAGGTGAATCCGGCGTGGGCGGCTTCGTAGTCCCCGCGGCGTTCGAGCAGGAAGTCGCGTGCGGCCAGGAACGCGGCGGTGGCGTCGCTGTTGGTGTGGCCGGCCTCGGCGTTTTCAGCGTTCTCGGCGTTCGGGGCGTTCTCGGGGCTGTTGTGCGTCATGGGAGGCATCGTGCCGTGCCTGCCGTACGCCCCACCAGAGCGGCGTCAGCCGCTGATTGACCCGAAGCGCACGGAGCCGCGGCTGCCGCCCTGGTCCGTCATGCCGGCGACCAACCGCTCCCCCTCGGCGACGATCCCTTCCTTGTCCTTCTTCGACACCTTCCCGAAGAGCTCGACGGTCAGCGTCCCCTCCTTGAGCCGCCACAGCCCGGCGAGGAACCCGTCGACGAGGAGGGTGCAGTGGGCCTGGTTCCCGGTCCAGGTGCGCCCCTTGATCTCGGGGGCGACCACACGGGTGCGGTCGGCGTGGGAGAGCAGCAGGTTGTCGAACTCCGGGAGGAAGCGGGGCGGTGCCGGCGTGTCGGCGTCGGGCCGGGGCGCGCCGGGCAGGTCGAACAGCTCGACGCCGTTCTCGTCGCGGAAGACGGCCAGCTGCGGGCGCAGCCGCTCGAAGGCCTCCCGCAGCCGGGTCAACCCGGCCCAGACCTGCATGTCCTTGACGGAGGCGGGCCCGAAGGCGCCGAGGTAGCGCAGTACGACGTCGTCCACGGTCTGCGGGGCCGGGACGGCGGGCGCGTCGAGCCACTGCTCCACGGTGGTGAGCCGTACCTGCCCGCTGCGTCCCCACACCCCGCGGGGCGTGACCTGGACGAGCGGGAGCCGGCACCGCGCGGCGACGGACAGGGCCTGCGGATCGGCGTCCGGCCACTGCGTGAGCAGCTCCTGCCGGATCTCGCCCATCGTGCGGGGCTCGGCTTCGACGAACGCCCGCGCGAGCTCGCCGAGCCGCTCCAGATCCACTCCGACGAGGCCCTTGCGGAAGTAGTTGACCTCCCGGTCCCGGGCGCCCTGGACCAACGGCCGCAGGATCAGCGCGTCGTGCGCGGTGTGGGTATGGATGGTGGACCGCATGGTGACCATCCGGACCACCTGCCGGGACTCCATCAGCTCCGCGAGCTCGGCGGGCCGGAATCCGGCGAGCCGTGCGTGCAGCTGGAAGTAGGGCGGCTTCACGTTCTGCGCCTGCAGCCCGAGCAGGTGGGCCACGGCGTCCTGCGCGGACATTGCGGCGCGGCTCAGGAGCAGCTGGCGTGCGAGCGTGGCACGGTTCAGTGAACGGGTGTCGAGTACGGGATGCGCGGTCCGGGAGGCCATGAACAGCAAGCTACCCCCGGTTGCGGACAGATACTGTCCTCAACCGGAGGGCCCGATATCCTTCCGACCGCCCGAAAATAGACGTACGACACGCTCGACAACACGTACGACCCCCACGTTTGACATGCACGTGCGACCACACGTGCGACCACACGTTCGACCGGGAGCTGACCTGCGATGTCGGAGCGCCCAGACCGCCGTCCCTCGCCCTCCGGGAAACGCCCGGGATGGCGCCGCCCCACGCCCCCGCCCGCCACGCCCCCCGCCTCCCCGCCGGCCGGCCCGCAGCCCGCGCCGACGCCGGACCCTCCCCCGAACCACCGCAGCGTGATCGACTCCGCCGTCTACCGCGACGGCCGGCGCATCGCCTCCCCCGCGACCCTCGCGGAGACGTTCCGCCAGCTGCGCGACCAGCCCGACGGCATGGCCTGGATCGGCCTGCACCGCCCCACCGAGCCCGAGCTCCACTCCCTGGCCGCCGAGTTCAACCTCCACGAGCTCGCCGTCGAGGACGCCCTCGAGGCCCACCAGCGCCCCAAGCTGGAGCGCTACGGCGACACCCTCTTCGTCGTCCTGCGCGCGGCGCGCTACCTCGACGCCCCGGAGGAGGTCGAGTTCGGCGAGCTGCACATCTTCGTCGGCCCGGACTTCCTGATCACGGTCCGCCACGGCGCCGCCCCGGACCTCTCCGCGGTCCGCCGCCGCATGGAGGAGACCCCGGAGCTCCTCTCCCTCGGCCCCGAGGCCGCCCTGTACGCGATCCTCGACGCGGTGGTCGACGGCTACGCGCCCGTCGTCGCGGGCGTCCAGAACGACATGGACGAGATCGAGACGGAGGTCTTCCGCGGCGACCCGGAGGTCTCCCGCCGCATCTACGAACTCTCCCGCGAAATGGTCGAGTTCCAGCGCGCCACCCGCCCCCTGGTCGGCATGCTCCACGCCCTGATGGCCGGCTTCGCGAAGTACGGCACGGACGAGGAACTCCAGCGCTACCTCCGCGACGTCGCCGACCACGTCACCCACACCAGCGAACGCGTGGACGGCTTCCGCCAGGCCCTGACGGAAATCCTGACGGTCAACGCCACCCTGGTCTCCCAACAACAGAACGCCGAGATGCGCGCCCTGGCCGAAGCCGGCTTCGAACAGAACGAGGAGATCAAGAAGATCTCCTCGTGGGCAGCCATCCTCTTCGCCCCCACCCTGGTCGGCACCATCTACGGCATGAACTTCGAGTACATGCCGGAACTGAAGTGGGCGGGCGGCTACCCCTTCGCGATCCTCCTGATGGCGGTGGTCTGCGTCAGCCTGTACGTCATCTTCAAGAAGCGCGACTGGCTGTAGCCGGGGACCGAGAGTCGGTGATCAAGCTCGCTAGAGCAAACATCACCGAAGGGCAGGTCGGCACAGCGCTGCACAGCTGGCTGAATACGGTCGGGCGGGGGCGGGCGAAGTTGTCGTCAACGTCGCGGGAGGGTATTCCGAGCATGGCCGGCCGGACGCCGTACGGGACCTCCAGGAGATCCTCGCGGCCCGGCGGGAGGCGACGAACTGACCCGTGAACGGGTACGAACGGCGGGGCACGCTCACGTGCCGCCCTGCCGCAGGCGGGGAGGAGAGGCATCGCGGTGCCCGACGACATGGCCCGATGGCTGCACGAGCACGCCAAACCCTTGAGCACCCTGACTCCCGGCGCGCCCTTGGAGGACCTGAAACCCCTGGGCGAGGCCCTGCGGGGAACACGGATCGTCGGTTTGGGCGAATCCACCCACGGCACGGGCGAGTTCTTCCGGCTGAAACACCGCATCGTGGAGTTCCTGGTCCGTGAGGAGGGGTTCACCACACTCGCCATGGAGGCCAGCCAGTCCGCCGCCCGCGCGCTCGACGCATACGTGCGGTACGGCACAGGCGCGCCCGAACGGCTCGTCTCCCGGCTGGGTTTCTGGACCTGGCGCACCCGCGAGATGGTCGAACTCGTCGAGTGGCTGCGCGCCCACAACCGCGACCTGCCCCCAGAGCGCCGGACCCGCTTCGTGGGAACGGACCCCCAGCTCTGCGCCGACTCCGTCGATGCCGTCGCCGCCTTTCTGCGAAGGACGGCGCCCGATCAGGCCGGGCACGTCCGCGCCTTGGACGTACTGGCCCGGGCCCGCCCGGCCTCGCTTCCGGACCCGGACAAGGGCCTCATGCGGCGCGCCGAGGAGATCGCCCGCCTCGTCGCGGACCACGTCGAGCAGTCGGGCCCCGGCGACGACGCCGACGAGGCCCTGGAACATGCGCGGATCCTGGTCCGCGCCGCCGACCTGGTGACCCGCCCCCTCGACGCCCCGGCCGGCGAGGACAGCGTGTACGCCGCGCGTGACCGCTACATGGCCGATGCCGTCGCACGGGTCGTGGACGACGACCCCGAGGCGCGCGTCATGGTCTGGGCGCACAACGGGCACATCGCGAAGGGCACGTACGGGGAACAGGTACCGGCCCTCGGCAGCAGACTCCGAGAACGGTACGGCGACGCCTACTACGCGCTGGCCCTCCTCTTCGGCAAGGGCTCCTTCCTGGCCCGCCGCGGCAATGATTTTCACGGCCCGCCGGCGCGCCACCGCATAGGCACCGGCTTCCGCTCCCTGGAGGCCAGGCTCGCGGACGCCGTACCCGGTGACTACTACGCGGACCTTCGCGCCGCGGGTTCCTCCGCCGGCGCCGCGCCCTGGCTGCACGCCCCGCACGCACAGCGCAGCTTCGGCTCCAACGTCCAGCGTTTCCTCTTCCGCTGGAATACGGCCCCGCTCGTCCCGGCCGAGGACTACGACGGCATCGCGTTCGTAGCACGCTCGACCTGCTCCCACCTGCTGCCCCCGACGGAGGGCTGAGGATCTTTCACGGCCACAGTTCGAGCACGGCGTTCAGGGTCAGCTGCCACATCGGTTCGGCACCTGTGCCGAATGCCGCGGCGAGCCCGTACCCCACGGACACGTCATAAGGCTCCCGGGCACGCTCGGACTCGCCGGCCGCCGCCCAGTCGGCCGATACGCGCCCGTCGCCGGTCGATGCGAAGACGCCGAGCAGCCGCTCGTCCCGCAGCAGCCGACTGGTGCCGAGGGAGTCCGGAACCAGCAGATAGCGGCACTCCCGCGCCCCGGAGACGACCTCGACGCGGTACGAGCGGCGGGTCAGGAATCCCTTGGAGGGCCGCAGGGTCTCCTCTGCGCCGTCGACGAACAGAGTGAGGTGCTCGGGGCCGCGCGTCCCGATCGGCACGTGGCTCTCCGGCAAGGTGTCCGGGGCCCGCCGGATCTCGACCGGCGGCAGACCGTCCCCGCTCACGCCCAGCGTCCCGGCCTCGTGGTCGAGTTCGATCCGGACCGCGCCGAAGAGCGGATCGTCGGCGGGCACGTACACGTACGGATTCATCGGGACGCTTGCCTCCTGCTCACCCTGGTGATCGTCTTCCCTCGGTCTCGACCGGACGCGGAGGGCCAATCCCCTTTTCGGCGGCCACCCCTTCGCGACCCGTCTGATGGCCGTGGTCTGCGTCAGCCTCTACGTCATCTTCGAGAAGCGCGACCGGCTGTAGCCGACAGCTCTTGACCTCCGATCGCGTCAGACAACGGTTTCGGCGGTCGTGATCTGTTCGAGGAGCTCCGTGTAAAGGGGGCGCCTGTCGGGGCGGACATGGGCGGCGGCGTGTCTGAGGGCGGGGATCGAGGCCGTTCCCATGGCGGTGAGTCCCTCGGCCGCGGCCTTGCGGACGGTGGGGTGGGGGTGTTCCAGCAGCCCCGTCAGGGTGGGGATCGCGGGTGCCCAACTCGCGTGGCAGAGAGTCCGGATCGCCGTGCGTACCAGGTTTGGCTGGGGGTCCTCCAGCAGGATCGACGTGTGGTGCAGGTAGGTCTGCCGGTCCAGCATGGTCCGCGAGGTCCGGTGGGCGTGCAGGCGGACCTTGGGCTTCGGGTGATGCAGCAGCTCGCCGATCAGGTCCCGGAGGGCGGGGTCCTGGTCCGGGTCGGGGCCCCGGTGTTCCTCGGCCAGTCGCGTGAGTGCTCGGCGTATCTGCATCGGGTCGCCGGTGCGGGCCAGGTCCAACAGCTGCTTCCGGGACGGGGGTCGTGATGCTCCCTGCGGTGCGGCCGGGGCGCGGTTGCGGAGGGCGGCCAGTGCGGCGGCGTCCTGCCGTACGGCGTCGGGGTGGCGCAGCGGACCCTCGACGAGGAGCAGGCCGTCCGCGAGGTCGTCGCGTCCTTCGGCACGCAGCCGGCGGCAGGTCTGCGTCAGCGCGGGGGTGCGCAGCAGGGGACGGCCGCGGAGCAGGTCGAGGAACCCCCAGGCCCCGGCGTCGAGCCGGTCGCCGAGATGCTCCGCCAGTACGTCGGCGGGGACCCGGCGCAGCGCCCGCCCGGCTGCGGAGCTGCTGGGCGGCGGGTCGTGCTCCCACCAGTCCAGCAGGAGCGGAACGAGGGGCTCCAGCTCCCCTGGGGCGAGCCGGCTTGCCGCCAGGGCGACCCTGTCGTGCAGGACGTCGTCCGCGCGGAGTTCGGTCTCGCCTAAGGCGTTCAACGTGCGGGCCAGCTCGACACCGACGGGTACGTCGACGCGGCCCCGGAGAAACGCCCGGAGCGCGGGAAGCCTGGCCTCGGGCTCAGGCCACTCCGAGAGCGCCAGGGCCGCGGTGTGCCGGTCCTGCGGAGCGGATGCCCGCAGCATGGCCAGCAGGCGCTCGCGCAGTGCCGTCGAACGGGGCTGGTCGAGGTCGTCGATCTGCACCGTCCGCGGCCGTGGCGCCGGCGCGTGCGTGGTCTCGGTGATGGTCCAGGGTGGTGCGTCGAGCGGCTGGATGTCCGTCATCCAGTCGATGAGGACGGCGCGGACCTCGGGGCCGGCAGAGGCGTAGACATCGATCAGTGTGTCCAGGCGTTCCCGGGAGACCGGGATGCCCTCGTGCGACCGGCGGAGTCGGCGGAATCGTTCCAGGGCGCTCGGCGTGCGCACTGCCGCCTCCAGCTCGGCCCGCCACGCCTCGGCCTTGGCCGACGCGGCCCGCGCGGCCGACGCGGCCCGCGCGGCGAACGCGTCCCGCAGCACAGCGGTCTCGGCCTGCCAGGGGTTGGCGCCCAGCCGGGCCGAAGCAAGTGCCTGCTCGAGGTCGGCGCGGACCAGCACCGCGCCGAGGCCGCGGAGCAGCGTCAGCAGGGACCGGCTCCCGGGCGCAGGGGGCAGCGCGCGTACCGCGTCGGCGACTGCCGGCTTCTCCACCGCCGGCAGAGTCGGCGCGACCGCTTCGAGTACCGCGACGAGGTCGTGCCGGTCTCCGGCCGGGGCCTCGGCGAGCCCGTCCAGCAGGACGCCGGTGAACCGGGCGAAGGCCGTCAGTTCCTCGGTCGTCCACGGTGCAGGGCAGAGCCTGAGGACGAGGGCCAGTACGCGACCTCGGACAGCGGGTTCGGAGTCGGCCAGGCGAAGCCAGTCCGACAGCATGGGCCGCAGTTCCCGCAGTTGGGTGGGGTGCGGCTGCTCATGCCTCTCGGCAACGCGTAGGGCGACGGACGGATTCCAGCCCTCCGCCGTCAGCGACCTGACGTCCGGGTCCACTCCGGTGTCCGCCGCCGGCCCCGGCGCGGCGGGCGGGGTGATCCCGTGCTCGGCCAGAGCCGTCGACAGCTCCTCGATCGTCCCGGCCGCGAGGCCGACCCGGCCGGTCGCCACCAGGGCGAGCAGTGCCGGTGCGACCCGTGACGCCTGTTCGTCCAGCGCGAGGACCGAGCGCGCCGGCAGCGTGCGGTCGAGGCCTTCCAGCAGCAGTTCTCGGGCGCGGCCGTCTTCGCTGTGTTCTGCGGCGGCGAGGACGGTCGCCAGGTATGCGTCGCCGAGGACGGCGCGCAGCGCCTCGACGAGCGAGCCGCGCAGGCCCGGATTGTCGTGACGCCCGAGCCAGAAGAGCAGTGCCGGTACCGCCGTGGGCGTGCCCGCGCGGACCAGAACCTCGGCGGCGGTCTTCTTGATGTTCATGTTCGGGTGGTCGAGACATGCGGCGATCGCGGTGGAGGCCCAGCGTGCCCGCGCGTGACCGAGTGCGAGCAGCGCCTGCCGTACGGTCTGGATGTCCTGGGCGGCGGTCAGCGCGATCAAGGTCGCCGACAACGCCTGCGCATCGTCCCCGGTGGCGTCGCGGGCGAGCAACGCGATCACGTGCTTGCGCACGTGCCGGTCGCGGTGCCGCAGCAGGCGCTGCACCCGCACACGGGTGCGCGCGTAGGGGGCCCGGAGCAGGAGTTCGAGCAGGATCGCCTGCTCGCCGCTCGACAGTCCGGGCCGGTCCAGCAGATCCAGAGCCGTGGTCGCGACGAGTGCGTGTCCGGCCTCTCGTTCGGTCGCCGCATCGAGCAGGCAGGACGGCCTGATCCGTCCCCGTCCGTGGAGGCGGCGGCCCAGGCCGTGTACGGCGTCGAGGACCTCCTGGGGTACCACGGGCTCCCCGGACGGCTGTCCGCCTTCGGGTCGCGGGGCGGCTCCGCCCGGTTCCCAGGACGCCGCCAGCTCGGCCACGATGCGCAGGAGCAGGTCCGCGATGACCGGCAGCGTGCCGGCGCCGCCGTGGGTGGCCAGCCTGCACAGTGCCGCCACGGGCTCGTCCGGGTCCAGGTGGGAACTCAGGAGGGCCAGTTCCTGCTCGTCCGGGCCGCCGAGATCCGCCGCGATGCGAGGCGGCAGATCGGCGGGATCGAGACGGACGAGGAGGGCGCGTCGCTGTGACGGATCGTGGGTCAGGTGCCACAGCACTTCTAGGGCGCGGCTGCGCACCGCGCGCAGATGCGGCGCGATCACGCACGCGCTCTCCGCCGTGGCGAGACCGAGCCCTTCCCTCAACGCCGCCGTGGTCCGCTGCCCGCCGACGGCCTCCAGAGCATCCAGGGCCGCTGCCGGAGCGGACGGCAGGAGAGCGATCACGGCGTCTTCGGCATCCGCGTGGCGCAATGCACGGATTGCGTCGAGAAACGGCCCGGGGACGGGAGCCGAGGGGAGAACCCGGGTGATCGCGTCCCCGATCGGCAGTTCCCCCGCCCCCTGTCCGGCCAGGGCGACCAGCAGCGTGAGCCGCCGCGGCCAGCTCGGATCGTCGGCGTCCGCATCCGCCAGTACACGGAACATCACCTGCCGGCAGGTGAACAGGATCGTCGCGACCTCGTGGGGCGGAATCGAGTGATCGGCCAGCGCCAGGCCGATGACGGACGGGACGTGTGGACCGTCCGCGAAGTGCCCTCGCCGGTGGAGCCCGCGCAGGCACGTCACCGCCGGCCCGCCGAACAGCAAGGGGTCCCGGGCGGCGATGGCCGTCAATGCGCCGATGTCATCGCGGTCCGCCAGGTCACCGAGCAGTTCCATCCCGCGCCGACGAAGTCCGGGCGGCAGGTCCGGATCGTCAATGACCTGCCGCAGCAGGCCGGCGTGCCCGTGATGGGCGGCAGCCGCGAGTGCGGCATCGGCCACCTCGGGCCTGGTGATCACCGAACGGGCAGCGAGGAAGGGAGACAGCCGCCCCGGCGGCAGCGGTTCCAACGCCGCCCATGGCTCGCCGAGTTCACCCAGTACGGCGGCGACGACGTCTGCGCTGTCGGCGCCGAGCAGGCTGATCACATGCTTGCGGACCAGTGCGGGAGCCAGCAGACCCGCGTGCAGCCCCTGCCGGGCCAGCCGCAGCGCCGCGGCCTGCAACACCGGGTCACCGCTCTCCACCAGCTCGTTCACGAGTTGCTCAGGCCGGTGCGCGCAGGTGACCGTCATGTCCCGCACGGCCTGGTACAGCAGTTCACCCCGAGGCTCCTTGCGGATCACCGTCGGCTCGTTGAGAAGCTCAGCGCGCAGCCAAGCGATCTGCACCCGTGCCGGCAGCTCAGCCGTACGCCACGACGGCCGGCGCAGCCCCTGGCGATACGGCCCCAGTCGTTCATGGAGCCGCGCCAGGACGAGCGCCGCCTCGGGCGGTCCCTCCACCGATACCGGCAGCAGCCCCGCGAGTTCGGCGGTCTCGAGCGCGTCAGCCGTCCGGCCCGTCGTGACGCGCTCGGTCAGAAGGACCAGACCCAGCTGCCGAATGCGGGGATCGTCGTGCCGGACGAGGCGTCCGAAGACCGCCGGCGGGCAGAGCTGCGCGTCAAGGTGGCCGGCCAACCAGCCGACGTCGGCTCGACGCACCGCATCGTGGAAGGGCTTGTCCGACGGCGTGATCATCGTCGGATGCTAACGGGGACGTTCCCCGCCCCACCAGCGGGATTCACCCGGTGCGTCTTGCTGACCCCGGTCGGCACGATCCACGGCATGGACCGGGTGGCGGCGGGAGGCTAACAGGCCGGGGACGCGCCCTTCTGGCCGGTGAGGTCGCGGTTGTACAGCCACCCGGTGGCGTTCGTGCCGTCCACGCGCACGTACGTCCACTGGTTGCCGTACGAGTTGACGACGTAGCAGTGGTACCAGAGCTTCGTGCCGTCCTTGACCATGGCACCGGCGGGGCACTGCTGGTACGGCGCGGCCAGCAGGTGGTGGTCGCCGGAGATGTAGCCGTAGGCGCCCGGCTTCGGGTCCTTGTGGGTCCAGCCTGCGCAGTCCGTCGGTACGGGGCTCGGCTGGGCCGGGGCGGGCGAGGCCGCCGTCGGGGAGGGCGATGCCTTGCCCGGCTTCTTCGAGGCGGTGGCGGACGGCTTGGCCTGGTTCCCGGAGCCGGAGGGCGACGGGCCCGGAGTGGTCGCGCCCGGCCGGCCGCCGGCCGCCGGAGAGCCGCCGGCGGGCACCGGCGCCGGAGCCACGGCCCGCACCGGATCGTCGTCGCGGCCCGAGGTCACGGCGTAGGTGACACCGCCGGCGCCGAGTACGGCGACGACCGCGACGGCTATCGCGACACGGCTGCGGCGCCCGGCCCGGTCCACGGCGGCCGAGCCGGCCTGCGTGGCCGTGAGCAGCCGACCCGGCGGGGGTTGCTGCGGCGGGAAACCGGGCTGACGGGCAGGGGCATAGGGCTGCGGAAACGATACGGCGCCAACCGGAGGCGGGGGTCCGAAGCCCGGAGCCGGCGCGAGTACGGACGGCGCGGTCGGGGTCGCCGTCGGGGTCGGGGTCGGCGGGACGACGGCGGAGGCCGCCACCCGGGGAGCCTGCGGGGCGGGCGGCGCGACGGGGGCCGCCACCCCGCCACCCGCCACGCCGCCACCCGCCGCTCCGCCACCCACGGCCCCGCCGCCCGCCGCCACCGCCTCCAGCATCGCGCGGGCCTGGTCGGCGGTGGGCCGGCTCTCCGGCTCCTTCGCCATCAGCGCCAGCAGCACGGGCCCGAGCGGTCCCGCCCGTCGGGGCGCGGGCAGCGGTTCGGCGACGATCGCGGCCAGCGTGGACCACACGGAGGTGCGGCGGAACGGCGAAACGCCCTCCACCGCCGCGTACAGGGTCATCGCGAGCGACCAGATGTCCGAGGCCGGGCCGGGCTCCCTGCCCTGCGCGCGCTCCGGCGGCAGGTAGTCGAGCGAGCCGACGAGCTCGCCGCTGCGGGTCAGCTTCGCCATCTCCTCGTCGCCGGGAGCATGCATGGTGGCGATGCCGAAGTCGGTGAGCACGACCCGGCCGCCCCGCTCCAGCAGCACGTTGCCCGGCTTCACGTCCCGGTGCAGGATGCCGGCCCGGTGCGCGGCGTCGAGCGCGCCCATCAGCTTCGCGCCGATCGCGGCGGCCTCGTACGGGTCCAGCGTGCCGCGCTCGGTCACCACGTCGTCGAGCGAGGGCCCGTCGACGAGCTCCATCACGATGACCGGCAGCCCCCGCTCCTCGGTCACGTCGTACACGGTGACCACGCCGGCGTGCCGGATGCGCGCGGCGGCCTGCGCCTCGCGCTGCATCCGGGCCCGCAGGTCGGCCAGTTCAGCGGGGGTCGCATCGGTGTAGGCGCGCAGCAGCTTGACGGCGACCTCCCGGCCCAGCGCCTCGTCGACCGCCCGCGCGACCACTCCCATGCCACCGCGGCCGACCAGCCCGGTCACCCGGTAGCGCCCTCCGAGTACCTTGCCGACCAGGTCGCCGTCGTTCGCTTGCCCCGATGGCACCGGCACCGCACGCTCCGTTCCTCACCGGCCGTCCGTCGACGGCCTGACGGGGCCCAAGCCTAGGGGGTGTCCGCGAAGTCCTGCCTGGCCCGCGGCCTCTGGTGCCGCACCTCGCCGCGTTGTCGCGGCGCCCGAGTACGTCCAGTACGGGGGCGCCCCTCCGTCTTGCGATGCACGACACCCGACGCCGCGGGCGGCGCACTTCGGGCGCCCGGCACGACTTCGCGGACACCCCTGGAGGCCTGATCGTCTGAGGAAGTTCGCGCGGTGGCGCGGTCGCGCGCTCGCACGGTTGCCGACTGCTGCAGACGGAGCGGCGCCCCCCACCCTTGACCGGGACGCGTCACGAGGGGTTCACTCCCCTCACGCTCAGGTCTGGACCAACACTCGAATCGAGGCCCCCCATGTCCACACCCTTACGCAGACGCGGATTGACGCTGGCGGCGCTCGTCAGCGGCTCCTTGGCACTTGTTCTCGGCTGGGGTCCTGCCACCTCGGCCGTGACGCCCGCCACCCGGGCGCCAGCCGTCAACGCCGTCACCTTCGAGGACAACTTCGACGGCCCGGGCGGGGCCGCCGTGGACCCCGGGAAATGGCAGACCGAGACCGGGGACAACGTCAACAACCATGAGCGGCAGTGGTACACGCCGGGCGCCGCCAACGCCGCGCTCGACGGCCAGGGCAACCTGGTGATCACCGCCCGCCGCGAGAATCCCGGCAACCACCAGTGCTGGTACGGCCGGTGCGAGTACACCTCCGCCCGGCTGAACACCGCGGGCCGCTTCACCCAGGCGTACGGGCACGTCGAGGCTCGGACGAAGGTGCCGCGCGGGCAGGGCATGTGGCCCGCGTTCTGGATGCTCGGCCATGACATCGGCCAGGTCGGCTGGCCGAACAGCGGCGAGATCGACGTCATGGAGAACGTCGGGTACGAGCCGTCGACCGTGCACGGCACCATCCACGGGCCCGTGTACTCGGGCGGCGGGGGCATCGGGGCCGCGTACACGCTGTCCGGCGGTCGTGCCTTCGCCGACGATTTCCACACCTTCGCCGTGGACTGGGCGCCGGGCTCGATCACCTGGTCCGTGGACGGGCAGGTCTATCAGCGCCGGACCCCCGCCGACCTCGGCGGCCGGCAGTGGGTGTTCGACAAGCCGTTCTTCCTCATCCTCAACCTCGCGGTGGGCGGCGACTGGCCGGGGAACCCGGACGGTTCGACGCAGTTCCCCAACCAGCTCGTGGTCGATTACGTTCGCGTCACCACTTCCGATGGCGGCGCCGGGCGTACCGGAACCTTCGCCGGACTGGCCGGCAAGTGCCTGGACGTGGCCGGCTCGCAGACCGCCAACGGCACCCAGGTCCAGCTCTACACCTGCAACGGCACCGGCGCGCAGCGGTGGACGCTGCCGGGCGACGGCACCGTCCGGGCCCTCGGCAAGTGCCTGGACGTCGACCACGCCTCCACCGAACCCGGCGCCAAGATCCAGCTGTGGGACTGCAACGGCACCGGCGCCCAGCGCTTCGACTACAACGCGACCACCCGGGACCTGGTGAACGTCCCGGCCGACCAATGTGTGGACGTACGAGACCAGAACCCGGCCGACGCGACCCCGGTCCAGACCTGGCCGTGCAGCGGCAGTCCCCACCAGAAGTGGAGTTTCAGCGGCTGAGTCCAGGACGAGCGGAGCCCCCGCGGGCTCGCCGCCAGGAGACCGGGAATCGGACGGCGAACGCCCGCTTGGCCAGGCCCGGCTCGTGCCCGTCAGTACGGGCGCAGGAGCTCGCGGAGGGCGTCGGTGTCGCCCAGCAGGGCGTCCGTGTCGCCGTCCGTGAGGGAGGGGTCCGCCATCGGGCGGAGGGCGGGGTCGCGGAGGGCGGCCGCCAGGGCGGAGACCTTGTGGTTGAGGACCGCGTTGACCCGCTCGTCGACCGTGTCGGCGGCCAGCAGCACCGTGCACGTGGGGTGGGCGTCGGGGGGCAGGCCGAGGCGGTGCGTGCGGTCGAGGGCCTGCAGCCAGGTGCCGGCGGCGTACCCGCGGTCCAGGTGCACCTGGTCGCTGGACGCCAGGTGCAGGGAGACGCCCTCGCCCAGGGTCTGCGGGGTCGCGACCAGGGCCCGGCAGTCGTCGTCGTGACGGAAGCGGTCGAGCTCGGCCTTGCGATCGTCGAGCGGGGTGGCGCCCGTGACGACGGCCGGGCGGTGCCGGGCCAGCGCCGTGACCAGCGCCTCGATGTTGCCGAGGAAGCCCGACCAGACGACGGTCTTGCGGCCCTGGGCGCCGTGCTCGGCCACGAGTTGAGCGGCGCGGACCACTTTGGCCGGGCGGATGTGCCGGGTCGGTTCGGCCACCAGGGTGGCCAGGTCCGTGTGGCCGGGCCCGTCCAGCGGCAGCGACCACGGCTGCCCCGGGGCGAAGACCGCGGCCGGGTTGGCCGCGGCCGCGATCAGGTGCAGCAGGGCGCGCCCCGCCTGGGCCGCCACCGCGCCCGAGGCGGATCCCCCGGCCTCGGCGGCGTCCTGGGCCCACTGCCGTACGCGGCTGGTCATGGCGTCGTACAGGGCGCGGTGGGAGGCGTCGAGGGCGATGCGTTCCACCCGCAGGTGCAGGGGCGGGAGTTCGAGATCGTCCTTGGTGGCCCGTACGTAGGCCCGGTCCCTCAGGTGCGCGAGGTCGCCGTGGACGAGCCGGTGTCCCTGCCCCGGCCACACCAGGTCGAACACGGCCTCCAGGTCGCGGGGCCGGTTGGGCATCGGGGTACCGGTCAGGACCATCACGGCGTCGGCGCGGCGGGCCAGTTCCGCCGCCTCCGCGCCGCGCCGGGAGGCGGCGCCGGCCTTGGCGCGGTGGGCCTCGTCGAACACGGTGAGGACCTTGCGCCCGCGGGACCAGCCGGCGAGCGCGGCGCGCACCGCCGGGTCGCCGAGGCGCTCGTAGTTGAGTACGACGACGGTGTCGGTGCGCGCCATGACCCGGGGCCGTACGGCGACGGCGGGCGACCGGTCCGGCGCGAAGCAGGCGCGGGCCTCCTCCACCCATGCCTCGAACGCGGAGGGCGGTGCGACGACGAGCAGGGCGTGCGCGGCCCCCCGGGCCCGCAGTGCGGTGAACACGGCGTACGCCACGGTGGTCTTCCCGGAGCCCGGCACGGAGAAGTTCGCCCCGCCGCCGGCGCGGAGCAGCCGGGCCGCGGCCGTGCGCTGGAAGGGGAGCAGCGTCCGGACGAAGCCCAGGGCCGGGAGGTCGATGTCGGCCGGCCATGCGGACTGTTCGGCCGCATCGTCGGCGACCAGCGCGGCCAGTCCGTCCGCGGCGGCGGCTCCGCCCGCGCGCAGCCGTTCGGCGGCCGGGGTCCAGCTCCACCGGGCGGCCGCCGCGGGATGGCGGGCGAGCAGCCGGGGCAGTGCCCGGGCCCGGTCGCGGCGGACGACGACCGAGTCCGCGGTCACGGCCGTGGCGGGCGCGCCGTGCAGGGTCGGGCCGAGGAGCGCGGCCACGTCCTGCCACCAGCGGTCGGTGACGTGCGCGGGCCGCCGGACCACGGGCCGGCCGGCCTCGTCCACGGCCACCGTGCCGGTGACGCGGGGGTCGTCGGCTCCGGCCCTCGTGCTCGGGCGGCCGTCGTCGGCCACGGCCGGCGTACGGGCGGCGCGAGGGTGCTCCGCCTCGGCGACGGCCTCGGTCGCGGCTTCCGCCTCCGCCGCGGTCACCGGCGGGCCTGCTGCCGGAGGTAGGCCATCACGCCCTGGCGCAGGAACCGGCGCAGGCTTTCGAGGGACTCGTCGGTGCCGTCCTCCACGTCGGGGTCGATGCCCACCTCGTCGATCATGAGGGGCAGGTTCTCGTCGTCGGGGTCGTAGTCCTCCTCGTCGACACCGGCGCGTACGGCGTCCACCCGGATGCCGGCGAGCACGCTCGCCCGGGCGGCCACGTGGTCGATCTCGTCGGCCAGGGCGACGACGGCCTTCTCCCATGCGCCGATCTCGGCGAGCGGGTCGGCGCTCCCCCGGTCGTCCTCCCCGCCTGGGCCGTCCGGCCACAGCGGGACGGCGACGGCGGAGCGGAGGCCTTGGCCGTCCGAGTGGTCGCTGCCGTCGGCCCTGAGGTCGGGCGCCGGGGCGGGCACCGGGGATCCCGTCCCCGTGCCGGGCTTGCCGTCGGTGCCGGGAGCCTTGGCCCAGTTCCGCCGCAGCCACTCCTCCAGCATCTCCGCGCCGGTGGCCGGGTCGACCGGGACCACGGGGTCCTTGACGACGGCCGCGCGGACGATCGCCTCGAGCTGGTCGATCCCTTCGGCGGAGCGGGCCGCGTTCATGACCACGACGTCCGCCTCGACCTTCATCACCCCGCCGCGGCCGCCACGCCCGGTCAGGGTCATCGAGGACGGGTACCGGATCGTACGGGGCGTCCCGTCGGGATGCGTGCCACCGTCCGGGCGGCGGTAGTTGCGCAGGGCGGGGTTCGCGGCGTGGGCGACGAGCGCGAGGACGGCCAGGGCCCGCTGGTGCCGGCCGATGCGGGTCCGCTGGGCCTGCACGGCCGCCGCCAGCTCCCGGCGGGCGCCTTCGGCGATCTCCTCGACGTCCCGGTCAATCAGCTCCGTCCAATTGCCGTCGTGCTGGGCGATGTCGCGCAGCTCCGACTTGCGGAAGGAGCGGGCGGTCACGGCGGTGAACTGGCCCATCTCGCCGTCCCCTTCCAGGCCTGCGACGAGACCTGCCAGGGAGGCGGTGGTGGTCGCCGCCTGCAGGGGCGAGTTGGGCACCCGCAGCCGCTTCAGCGTCTCCCGCACCACGGCGTACCGGGTGGGCACGGCAGGGTCGTCGACCACCGTCGAGACCATGACGTGCGTGGTGGCCACGATGCGGTTGCGATAGGGCGTGCCCGACGGGTCGTCCTCCCAGGGCACCTCCGTGTCGCCGAAGAAGACGTCCCGCTGCTCCTCGGCGAGGTAGTTGCGACGGACGAGGTCGTTGACGACCGTGCGGGCCTTGAAGGCCTCGTCGTCCGACTTCCCCCACAGGGTGGGGTTCTGCCCCTTGACGTGGAAGCGGGCCATGTCGGCGTAGACCACGTCGTGAGCGCTGTTCCTCCGGTACGGATCGACGGCGATGCCGATGTCCATCCGGGCCGTCATCATGCGCAGCGTGGCCTGGGCCTCGGGCGGGGCGCCGTCGAGCCAGGTCTGCACCGCGGTTCTGGTCCGGCCCGTGGGCCACACGGCGAAGGACGCGTCCTCGAAGCGCAGCGCGCGGTGGGCCGCCTCGATGCTGTCCGGGGTGTGCGGGCGGACGGTCAGGGAGCCGTCGTCGGTGTTCTCCCAGTGCATCGTGGACAGGTCCGCGTGCGTGCCCATCAGTTGCCCCATGAAGGACTGGGCGACGCTGACCCGCGTCCAGCCGTCGTCCGTCTCGACGAGGTACCCGCGCTCGTCCTGCGACACGTGCATGTCGTACGCGAATCCGCGGATCTCCTCGCGGATCCCTTCCAGGGCGAGCGAGTCGGCGAATTCCTTCTCTGCCTCGCCGACGTACGCGTGCGGGACACGGACGTTCTGCTGCGCCTTGCTGATGTTGATCAGGTGCTGGGCGGAGCGGGCCCGGATGCGCAGGCCGGAACCCACCTCGTGGATCAACGACTGCCCGTACTGCTCCCGCATGATCCGCTGGGCGGAGGCGGCCATGCGCGGCTGGACGGTGGCCGGGCGCACCATGGGGACGCAGACCACGAGCTGGGCCACCGACAGCAGCCCGGCGTGGTTGCGCCGCCACTGCGCGCGGCGGACGGCCTCGACGTTCTCCCGGCCGCCGGCCGACACCGCCTCGATGGCCCGGACCAACCCGACGGGGGTCTCATCGGGCCGGCAGTCGTGGGCCTTGGCGTACCACTCCATGACGGCCTTGCCGAGTTCGGTGGGCGCCTCCCCGTCGGAGAGGGCGGGCTCGGTGCGCAGGGGCTCGAAGACCGGCGGCAGCAGGGGGAACACGCCGTCCAGGGGGACGACGTCGGAGATCAGGTTCTCGTGGCGGGGCTCGAGGAACCGGAAGGTGCTCTTACGGGCAGCCATGGGTGGCAACCTCCTTGGAGGGTCGACACCCGTCACGGCACGGTGCCCGTACACGGGTACGCGTACGGGAGGACACGGTGGAGGACGGGTGCGTCGTCGAAGCGCTGCAGGAGCGCGGAACTCAACTGCATGACGACGCAAGCGCCGCCTCCACAGACCGTCACCAGAGCCGACCAGGCGCGTCGCCTACTGCGGCGTGCGAGGGCGGATGGACTCCCGATGATGTGGAGCGACCACCCGTCGGAGGTGGTTGCGCAGCAGACCGTAGCTGACGACACCTCAATCCGATGGTGGAATCGGCAAGTTGGCAGAAATGAGCGACGCCTTCCGGCCACGCCGCATTTCAGGATGCGCCGGACGACAGGGCGTCCAGTTTGCGCTCCAGCGCGGCGATGTCGGCCCTCAGGGCGGCGATGTCCGCCTTGTCCGCCGATTGTTCCGGTTCCGCCAGCTGGACCACCAGGGTGCCGCCCGGTTCGAGGGTGACCTCCGTGGTTTCCGTGACGTCGTCGCCGCCCTGGTGGCGGACCGCCGCGTCGAGGTCGGCGCGGCGCAGGCCGTAGTGGCGGATCACCGGGGTCAGCCAGCGGCCGTCGCGGGCCAGGGTGGTGGGGGTGCCCTCCAGCAGGCGGCCCAGCCGTTCGTAGCGGGCCGCCGCCCGGACCACCGCGGTGTTCACCGCGAGCAGTACGGCGGCCCCGAAGGCCGCTCCGAGGACCGAGTCGTCCGGGCCGATCACGGCGTTCTGCACGACGTTGGCCAGCAGCAGCATCACGACCAGGTCGAAGGTGCTGAGCTGCGCCAGCTGGCGCTTGCCGACGATCCGGAGCAGCACGAGGACCAGCGCGTAGACCGCGATGGTGCGGAGCGCCTTCTCCAGGTACTGGATGTCGCTCTGCAGGAAGGGCGTGAGGACACCGTGGGCGGATTGCATCGGGTCAACGCTGGCACATCGCGACGGCGACCGTGGCGATCGACCCGCCGTCGACCGGCGTGATGCGAGGGGCGTGATGCGAGGGGCCGCCCGCCCCGCGGAGCGGGCGGCCGACCGCGTTACGGCTTCGGCAGGGCGCAGCCCGCCCGGTTCAGGTCGATCTTGTTGCCCGCGCCGATGCACGGGACGATGAGGTACGTCTCCTGCGCGTAGTTGATGCCCCGGCGGACGGTGACGTTGCCGTTCTCGTCCACCTCGCACGGGTTGTTCTCCGTGCAGCGCTGCCCGTCCTCGTTGCCCGTGTTGTTGACCGCGACGACCTTGCCCGTCGTCGTGTCGATCACCGGGGAGCCCGAGGTGCCGCCGATGGTGTTGCAGGACGAGGTGTAGCGGACGGAGTCCTTCCAGGTCCACTCGCCCTCCTTGAGGCGGTACGCGAACCCGTCCACGTTGCAGCTGTAGATCCGCTTCCAGTACCCGGACACGACCTTGATCGCCGTGCCCTGCACCGGGCGGGCGTCGTTCAGGGTGAGCGCGCCGATGCCGTACTGGCTCTGGATCTGCGCGTACGTCTTGGTCAGCTGGTAGACCGAGATGTCCGTGTCGGTCATCGTCGCGTACGCGATCTTGCTGGCCCGCAGCGTCGCCACCCGCGAGCCCGAAGCGTTGAGCAGCGAGAACGAGCGGCTGGACGGCTGGTCCTTGACGACCTCGCCCGGCCCCGGGAAGCCGGTCTCGATGCAGTGCCCGTTGGAGAGGACGAGCGCGGGGTCGGTCGGCAGGGAGCCGGGGGCGCGGACGACGGAGCCGGAGCAGTTGCTGAGCGCGACCGTCCCCGCGTAGTTCACGGTGACGGCCGCCGCGGCCTTGCCCTGGGTTTCGGAGGCGGCGGCCGGAGCCGCCGCCGCCCCTATCAGGAGCAGTGAGAGCAGGGCGCCGGCGAGAGGCTTGTTCATGTGGGGGTTCCCCTCTGATGACGAAGCATGGTGCGCGAGGCAACCGGAGGTCCTCCGGTTGTCATGCGCATTGTTGGGATGCCCGCATCAACTGACAAGCCTGTAGGCCTGGTTGGCCGATGTCACTCCGGTGTCAGGTTCCGGCCATGATCAGCGCAGCAGACGCTCCCGGAGCCGGGCCGTCGTCGCGGGCGTGATCCCGACGCGGTCGGCGAGATAGCCGGCCGCGGAGCCATAGCGCGTGGTCAGGTCGGCGAGGACGAGGGAGAGGATCGTCGCCGGGGCGCGGCCGTACGCGGGCCAGCGCATGGTGCGGCCGGGGTGGGCGGCGTGCCAGTCGGCCGTGAGGCGGGCGGTGGCCAGCTCGGTGAGCGCGAAATCGGCCAGGATCTCCTCCTCGGACACCTCGAGGAGCGTCAGGACGAAAGCGGCGATCAGGCCGGTGCGGTCCTTGCCGGAGGTGCAGTGGAAGACCGTCGGCCCGGGGTCGGCGGCGATGAGCTCGACGGCCCCGCGGATCTCCTCGACACCGTCCTCGGTCACCTCGGCGAACCGGTCGGCCAGGTACCGCCAGGGGTCGACGTCGGGGTCGATCGCGGCCTGGTCGTACGGGCGGTGCTCGATGCTCAGGTTGGCGTACGCGAACCGGTCGGCCTCCGGGATCCGCCCCTTGGCCTCGATCTCCCAGGGGTAGCGCAGGTCGATGACGGTCCGTATGCCCAGTTCGAGGAAGCGCTCCCAGTCGGCGCCCGCCAGCTTGCCGAGGGAGTCGGAGCGGTAGAGCGTGCCCCAGGCGACGGTACGGCCGTCGGCGGAGCGGTAGCCGCCCAGGTCACGGAAGTTGTGCAGGCGTTCGAACTCGATGTGGCGGCGGTGCGTGTCCGCGGGCGGCTCGATGGTGCGGTCGGTCAACTGGGGCTCCTAGGGGCGCGATTGTCGCCCCAGGATGCCCCAGGACGCCCCAGGGCCCTACCGCTTGCGCGCGAGCGTGAGACCGTCCGCGATCGGGAGCATCACCGACTCGACCCGCTCGTCGGCCCGCACGTGCGCGTTGAACTCCCGGATGGCCAGGGCGTTCCCCCGGGCGTCCGCGTGCACCGCCTCTCCCCCGTACAGGACGTTGTCGGCGAGGATCAGCCCGCCGGGGCGCAGGCGCGGCACGAGCTCGTCCCAGTAGGCGCGGTAGCCGGACTTGTCGGCGTCCAGGAAGACCAGGTCGATCACCGGCTCCTGCGGGAGCGCGCGGAGCGTCTCCAGCGCCGGGGCGATCGCGAGCTCGATCCGGTCGCCGACCCCGGCCGCCTTCCACGCCTCCTGGGCGATCGACGTCCACTCCTCGGAGACGTCGCAGGTCAGGACCCGCCCGCCGGGCACCAGGCCGGCGGCCAGGGCGAGCGTCGAATAGCCGGTGAACGTGCCGACCTCGACGATCCGACGGGCGCCGAGCATCTTGCCCAGCAGGGTGAGGAAGACGCCCTGCTCGTGCGGGACCTGCATCTGCGCCTCGCGGCCGAGCGCGCGGGTCCGCTCCACGAGCTCCTCCTGGACGCGGCTCGGAGGCTCGGCCTGCGCGACGAGGTACCCGTACACCTCGTGGGTGAGGTGCACCGTCTTCACTTCGTCGACGTCCCTGTCCATGTCGTACGTCCCTTCGCGAGTCCCGTGTGCATGCCTTCGGGACTGCCCAACGACAGCGCCCCGGAGCGGCAACGGCCCGCCCCCGCCCCGGGCAGGGCCGTCAGCCCGTCGGGTGGAGCGCCGCGTACTCCAGCGGGGCCGACGGGTCGATCGTGAGGTCGTACGGCGCCGGCTCCGCGTCCGCGCGGACCAGAAGGTCGCCGATCGCCGCGATCATCGCGCCGTTGTCCGTGCACAGCGTCATCGGCGGCACCCGCAGTGCGATGCCCGCCGAGGCGCAGCGCCGTTCCGCCAGCGCCCGGACGCGCGAGTTGGCCGCCACGCCGCCGACCACCACCAGCGTCTTCACCTCGTACGCCGTGCAGGCCGCGACCGCCTTGCGGGTCAACACGTCGGCCACCGCCTCCTGGAGCGAGGCCGCGCCGTCGGCGACCGGCGGCTGCTCCCCCCGCTGCCGGTGGCCCTCGGCCCAGCGGGCGGCGGCCGTCTTCAGCCCGGAGAAGGAGAAGGAGTACGCGTACGGGTCCTCCCCGCGCGGCCCGCCGGTCAGCGGGCGCGGGAACGGCACGGCCTTCGGGTTCCCGCCCCGCGCCGCCCGGTCGATGGCCGGCCCGCCCGGGTACGGCAGGCCGAACACCCGGGCCACCTTGTCGAAGCACTCCCCGGCCGCGTCGTCCAGGGTGTCCCCGAGGTGCACGATCGGCTCCCGCACGAGGTCCCGTACGAGCAGCAGCGAGGTGTGCCCGCCGGAGACGACCAGCACCACGCAGGGCTCGGGCAGCGGCCCGTGCTCGAGGGTGTCGGCGGCGACGTGGCCGGCCAGGTGGTGCACCCCGTACAGCGGTACGCCCAGCGCGTACGCGAGGGTCTTGGCCCCGGCCAGTCCGACCTGGAGTGCGCCGGAGAGGCCGGGGCCGGTGGTGACGGCCACCGCGTCGAGCTGGTCCGCGCGCAGTCCGGCCTGGTCGAGGGCCTGGCGGACCACCGGGTTGAAGGCGTGCAGGTGGGCGCGGGCCGCGATCTCGGGGACGACCCCGCCGAAGCGGGCGTGTTCGTCCATGCTCGACGCGACGACGTGCGCGAGGAGGCGGCCGCCCCGCACGATGCCCGCGCCCGTCTCGTCGCAGGACGACTCGATACCGAGCACCACCGGAGAACACGCCACCGCCATCACACCTGCACCCGTAGCCTTGTTGCAAACAGTTCGCAATAAGCCTACTAGCCGCGCGGGACCACCGTCGCCAGCACCGACGGCAGCGGGTACCAGTCCGCCGAGGCGATGGACGCGTGGTGCCGGGCCATCAGGCCGACCCGGTCCCGGGCCTGGGCCTCGGTCGGGTGCACCCCGTCGATGGCAGGAGCCACGCCGTGGGCGTCGGTGGCGATCAGCAGGTAGTGGTTGCGGTCGTACCAGGCGGTGTCGATGGAGCCGCCCGCGTACGCGCCCGCATCCCCGTCGAAGACCACGAACCAGGGGCGGAGCGTCGCGTCGGCGTACCGGGCCCGCGGGTCGCCGGCCTCGGCGCGGTGCACGGCCGGGAAGGCGGCGGCCTGGCCGAGCCGGCCCGCGGCGGCGAGGGAGCGCAGGTGCTCGGCGTACTCCCGGTCGGTCCACAGGGTGTCGCCCGCGTTGCCCTCCTCCAGCGTGCCGGGGATCAGCTCCACCAGGAACTTCCCGGCCATCGCGGCGCGGCTCGGCCAGGCCCCGGCCCGCGCGGCGCCGTCCAGGTCGGGGTGGCCGGCGGCGAGCTGGCCGGGGCGGTAGACGGCGTCGCCGAGCTTCGAGGCCAGCAGCGCGTCGAGTTCGGCGGGGCCGCGCCCGAGGTTGGCGGCGAAACCGTCCTTGAGCTCCAGCTTGAGGACGACCGGACGGTGCCCGGGGTGGGCGTCGTGCCAGCTGCGGATGTCGGAGAGGCAGCCCGCGAGGTTCTGGTTGCGGGACTTGGTGCGCAGCTGGGCGGGGCTCGTGGCGTTCTCGCAGTTGCTGTCGTTGCCGAAGGGGTTGTCGTGGGAGACCCTCCAGGAGCTGCCGAAGAAGTTGGTCCACACGTCGAGTTCCAGCATCGCGGCGCCCGAGTCGAGGGCGTCCGCGAAGTACGGGTACTTGGCCTTCTCGTACGCGTTGTGCACGCCGACGCCGGTCGATCCCGCGTACGGGAGGTCGACGGCGGCGCCTGCCGCCCCGGCGGCAGCCCCTGCCGGGGCCGTGCCCAGTACGAGGGCCAGGGCCGCCAGGCCCGCCGTCACCGCGCCCGCCATCCGGTTCCGCAATCCCATGCTTTCGGCTCCTGTCCGCCCGGTCGGTGCACCATGTGTCAACTCGCCCGGAGGGTAGGTCAGTTGGGTGACATCCGGAAGGACGGCGGATGACGGGTGTCCGGCTGTGAGAACAGACACGTTCCGGATCCGGAACTGCCGTCCTCGCGCCGTCCGTCGAACAGGGGGCCGATCGGGGTGCCGATCGCGGTTTTCCGGGCGGGAGTGCCACATGTTCACCAAGGTTCGCGGCCGGGCCGTACGGGTGCCGCTGCTCGTCGGCGTGTGCTGCGCAGCGCTGATCGGGGGCGGCGGGTTCCTGTGGGAGCTGCGCGGCATCGCGGCGCACCTCGCGGACGGGGATCTCGCGGAGGGGAGTTACGTACAGGACCCGGAGCAGGCCGACCGCGCGGCGGCGGCCGTGCTGGACGGCCTGGCGCGGGAGACTCCGGCGCCCGAGGCCCCGGTACGGGAGACCCCGGCGCCGGAATCCGCCCCGCCGGGCCCGGCCGCGCAGAGCACGGGCGGCCCCCCGGCCGGCGTGCACTGGCGGTCGGGCGGCTGGCAGCCCTCCGACCCGCTGGTCGCGCGGCCCGCCGCAGCGGAGCCCGCGACCGGGGCGCTGTTCTCCCCCGGCGAGGACGGGGACCAGGACCACCACTGCTCGGCCGCCGTGGTCCACTCCCCCGGCGGCGACCTCGTCGCCACCGCCGCCCACTGCGTCTACCGCGGGATGTTCGGCTTCCGTACGAACCTCGCCTTCGCCCCGGGCTACCGCGACGGCGAGGCCCCGTACGGGATCTGGGTGCCCACCCGGATCGACGTGGACCCCCGCTGGACCGAGGACCAGGACCCCGACTACGACGTCGCCTTCCTCCACGTGCGCCGGCCCGGCCGTCCCGGCGAGCGGCTGGAGGACTCCACCGGGGCCCATACCATCCGGTTCCGTCCCGAACTGCCCGCGCCGGCCCGCGTCGTGGGCTACCCGAACGACACCGAGCACCCGGTGGAGTGCTTCAACACCGCCCGCGCCGCGGGGCCCGCGCAGCTGCGGCTGGACTGCGCGGACGTACCCGACGGCACGAGCGGTGGCCCGGTGCTGACCGACGCGCACGCCCTGATCGGGGTGGTCGGCGGCCGCGACGGGGGCGGGGACGAAACGACCTCGTACAGCAGCCGGTTCGACGAGGCGGTGCGCGACCTGTACGACCGGGCCGTGGCGGCCCCCCGCTGAGTCGTCTCCTCAGGGGTCCCGCCGGGCCCCTACGAACCCGAGTCCGGCGGCCCCGGGTGGTGCGGCGGATAGGCGGCGGTCTCCGGGGCCGTCGGCAGGCGCCACTTGGACAGGACCCGGATCACCGTGCCCGGGCTCAGCAGGGTGTTCGGCGAGGCCGACAGCGACAGCACACCGAAGAAGGGGCGGGAGATCTCCGGGTCGGCGTTGGCACCCACGATCACCCGCGACATGTAGGCCTGCAGGACCTTGGTCGCCCGGTCGGGCGGCGGCCCCTCGGTCTCCGGGTAGCGCATGTCCTCGCTGGTGGCGATCTGCCAGGCCACCTCGGCGGCGGCGGCCGTACGCCGCTGGATCCGCCGCGCGGCCGCGGCGATCTCCCGGGGCGCCAGACCCCGGATGGCGCCGGCCAGCGCGTCCGCCGCGAGGGCGGCCACCGTCATCCCGTGCCCGTACACGGGGTTGAACCGGCAGGCGGCGTCGCCGAGGACGACGAACCCGGCCGGCCAGCGATCGAGTCGCTCGTAGTGGCGCCATTCGTTCGCGGTGCTCCGGAACCCCGTCGGCGAGGAGAGCGGTTTGGCGTCGCGGAGGGCGTCGTACAGGGCCGGGGTGCGCAGGCTCCGGGTGTACTCGAGGAACTCCTCGTCCCCGGTCGGCGGTGCGTGTTCGCCGTTGCCGATCAGCGTCGCGAGCCAGCGGCCGTCGTCGAGCGGCACCAGCACGCCCCCGCGCGGGCTGTCGGGGCGGCCCTGGACGTACATGCCCTGCCAGCGGCGGGCCGGGTCCGGCGGGACCTCGTAGTAGCGGCTGGAGTAGCCGAGACGGGAGTCGTAGCGGGTGGTCGCCGGGGCCGGGTGGCCGAGGGCGGCGAGCCAGGCCGGGGCCCGGGAGGTCCGCCCGGTCGCGTCGACCACGAAGCGGGCGGGCAGCGGGCCGCCCTCGCGCAGCAGCACGCCGGCCACCGAGCGGCCGTCCGGTCCGCCGACGAGCCCCGTCGCCGTCGATCCGGCGCGGACCCGGATCCGCTCGTCCCGCAGCACCTCTCTGCGGACCGTCCAGTCGATCAGCTCCCGGCTGCCCACCAGGATCCGCGACCCCGGAACCTGGTGGAACCAGTCGGCGGAACTCAGCCACAGGAAGTCCCGCGGCGACTCCATCAGGGCGGCCCCGGCCGCGAGGAGCTCGCGGGTGACCCCGGGCAGCAGCTCCTCCATCAGCTCCAGGCCCCGCGACCACAGCACGTGCACGTGCCGGGACTGCGGCACACCGGGACGGAAGGCCGGTCCGGTGTCGGGCAGTTCGTCCCGCTCCACCACGGTCACGCGCGCGAACCGCTGGGCGAGTGCCCGCGCCGCCAGCAGCCCCGCCAGGCCTGCGCCGAGGACCACTGCGTGGTCGTGGGCTTCTGGGTGGTTGTCCGTGTCGTCGTCCATGGCGCCGAGTCTCCCGTGGCCTGCGCACCCGGGATCAGGTCCCGTCCGGGGCGCCCCGAGGCACCCCGGGGGCGGACGGGCTCACGGCGGGGCGCCCGGCCCGGATCCGCTCAGCGTGCGAGGGAGCCGTACGGGACGGAGGTGAGCTTCTCCGAGGCCGCCCACAGCCGTTCGCCGGAGGTGTCGTCCAGGGTCCACTTCGCGCGCCAGGAGCGGACGGGCGCCCCGCGCCAGCCGAGCCGCGGTCCGTAGAACGCGTCGGGCAGCACCCCCGGCGCGGTGGCCGCGTACAGCGTGGGCAGGGCCCCGGAGGCCGCGGACTGGGCGAGGACGGCGGCGCCGATCCCCATCAGCCGGGACATGGGCCGGTGGCCCTCCTGGCGCGCCGCCCCGACGTGCAGGTTGGTCGAGGCGTAGCCGGGGTGCGCGGCGGCAGCGACGATCCCGGAGCCGGCGGCCTCGAGGCGCCGGGCCAGCTCGTGGGTGAAGAGGAGGCCCGCGGTCTTGGAGCGGCCGTACGCGATCCAGCGCCGGTAGCGGTGCTCGCTGTTCAGGTCGTCGAGGTCGACGTCGCCGAGGGCGTGGAACCCGCTGGAGACGGTGACGATCCGGGCGCCGGGGGCGGCGGACAGCAGCTGTGGCAGGAGCAGTCCGGTCAGGGCGAAGTGGCCGAGGTGGTTGACCCCGAACTGGGTCTCGAACCCGTCGGCGGTCCGCCCGAACGGCAGGGCCATCACGCCCGCGTTGTTCACCAGCAGGTCGAGGGACGGCCGGCGCTGTCCGAAGGCCTTCGCGAACTCCCGTACGGAGCCAAGGTCGGCCAGATCGAGCGGGATGAACTCCACCTCGGCGCCGGGTACTTCGGCGCGCAGCCGCACCACCGCGGCCCGGCCGCGCGCCGCGCTGCGGCAGGCCAGCACCACCTCCGCGCCGTGCCGGGCGAGTTCCCGGGCGGTGATGTAGCCGATACCGCTGTTGGCGCCCGTGACGATTGCGGTCCGGCCGCTCTGGTCGGGGATGTTCTCGGCGTTCCAGCCAGGCATGCGGTCTCCCTCGCGGGTGGGTCGAGCGGCACGGTCACGTTGGGGTTACCGAGGGTAGACCTCATCCTTCGCGGGGGTGGAGCCGGGGGCCGGTCACCCGGCCAGTAGGCTGCGGGTCCACCCGCTCCCTTCCCGTTCCCGAGGTACCGCGCAGTGAGCTCCGCACCGCCCCCCATGCCCGTGTCGGTCGTCGGCCTCGGCGCCGACGGCTGGGCCGGGCTGACCGCCGCCGCGCGTGCCGCTCTGACCGGGGCCGAGGTGCTGATCGGCGGACCGCGGCAGCTGGACCTGCTGCCGCCCGGCGAGTGCGCCGGCGAGCGGGTGGCCTGGCCGAGCCCGCTGCGGCCGGCCGTGCCGAAGCTGATGGCCGAGCACGCGGGCCGCCGGATCGCGGTGCTGGCGAGCGGCGACCCCATGTTCTACGGGATCGGCCGGGCCCTGGCGCAGGAGCTCGGGCCGGACGCCCTGCGGGTCCACCCGCACCCTTCGTCGGTGTCGTACGCCTGTGCCCGCCTGGGCTGGCCGGTGGAGGACACCGAGGTGGTCACGGTGGTCGGCCGTCCGGTGGCCCGGCTCGCGGCCGCGTTGTACGAGGGGCGGCGGGTGCTGGTGCTCAGCGCCGGAGCGGCGACCCCGAACGAGATCGCTGCCCTGCTTCGAGAGCGGGGCTTCGGCCCGAGCCGGATGCGGGTGCTGGAGCAGCTCGGCTCCGAGCGCGAGGACGCGTACGAGGGGCGGGCCGACGGCTGGGACCACGCGCCCGGCGATCCCCTCAACGTGGTCGCCGTGGACTGCCGCCGCAACCGTGAGAGCGAGGTCCCGCGACTCGGCGCGACCCCCGGCCTGCCCGACAGCGCCTACGAGCACGACGGCCAGCTCACCAAGCGCCACGTCCGGGCCGCGACCCTGTGCGCCCTCGCCCCGGCCCCCGGCGAGCTGCTGTGGGACATCGGCGGCGGCTCCGGCTCCATCGGCATCGAGTGGATGCGCACGCACCCCTCCTGCCGGGCGGTGGCCGTGGAGCGCGTCCCGGAGCGGGCGGCCCGCATCACCCGCAACGCGGCGGCGCTCGGCGTCCCGGGGCTGCACGTGGTCACCGGAGCCGCTCCCGAGGCCCTCACCGGACTCCCGGCCCCCGACGCGGTGTTCATCGGCGGCGGGCTGACCGCGCCGGGCCTGCTGGACGCGGCCTGGGCGGCCCTGGCCCCGGGCGGCCGGCTGGTGGTCAACACCGTGACCCTGGAGTCGGAGGCGGTCCTCACCGAGCGCTACCGGCGCCACGGCGGCGACCTGGTCAAGCTCGCCGTCGCGCACGCGGTGCCGGTCGGCGGTTTCACGGGCTGGCGCCAGGCGATGCCGGTCACGCAGTGGTCCGTGACGAAGCCCTGGCCGCGGACCCAGGACCTCTCCGAAACAGGCGCAGACGCAGACGCAGGCGCAGGCGCAGACGCAGAGAACGAAAAGGACCAGACGACATGACCGTGTACTTCATCGGTGCGGGCCCCGGCGCCGCCGACCTGATCACGGTGCGCGGTGCCCGGACGCTGGCCGCCGCCCCGGTCTGCCTGTACGCGGGCAGCCTCGTCCCGCGCGAACTGCTGGCCGAGTGCCCGCCGGACGCCCGTCTGGTCGACACCTCGCAGCTGAACCTCGACGAGATCATCGCCGAGTGCGTACGGGCGCACGCGGCGGGCGAGGACGTGGCGCGGCTCCACTCCGGCGACCCGTCGATCTTCAGCGCGGTCGCGGAGCAGATGCGGCGGCTCGATGCGGCCGGCATCCCGTACGAAGTGGTGCCGGGCGTCCCGGCGTTCGCCGCGGCCGCGGCTGCGCTGAAGCGGGAGCTGACGGTCCCCACCGTCGGCCAGACCGTGATCCTGACCCGGATCGCCCAGCAGGCCACCCCGATGCCGCCCGGCGAGGACCTGGCCACGCTCGGCCGTAGCGGCGCGCTGCTGGTCCTGCACCTGGCCACGCGCTACGTGGACCGGGTCGTCGCCGAACTGCTGCCGCACTACGGGGCCGAGTGCCCGGTGGCGGTGGTGGCGATGGCCAGCCGCCCCGACGAGCTGATCCTGCGCGGCACGCTGGCCGACATCGCGGCGCAGGTCAAGGAGGCGGGCCTGGTCCGTACCGCGGTCATCCTGGTGGGCCGTACGCTCGGCGCCGAGCAGTTCCGCGACAGCCACCTGTACTCCCCCGAACGCGACCGCCATGTCTGCTGACGAGGCCCGGGCCCACGTACTGATCCTGGGCGGTACCACGGAGGCCAGGCAGCTCGCGGAGGCCCTGGCCCAGGACCCCTCGTACCACGTGACCACCTCGCTGGCGGGCCGGGTGTCCGCGCCCGTGCTGCCGCCCGGCGAGGTGCGGATCGGCGGCTTCGGCGGGATCGCCGGGCTCGCGGGCTGGATCATCGGCCACGAGGTGACGCACGTGGTCGACGCCACCCACCCGTTCGCGGAGCAGATGAGCTTCAACGCCTCCGAGGCGCAGGCGCTCACGGGGGTCCCGCTGCTGGCGCTGCGCCGCTTCGGCTGGGCTCCCGGGCCCGGCGACGCCTGGACCTTCGCGGACTCCCTCGCGGGGGCGGCCGAGCTGCTGCCCGCACTCGGCAGCCGGGCGTTCCTGACCACCGGGCGGATGGGGCTGCACGCCTTCGCGCACCTCACCGACACCTGGTTCCTGATGCGTTCGGTGGACGCACCGGCCCCGCCGATGCCGCCGCGCCTCGAAGTCCTGCTGGACCGGGGCCCGTTCGATCTCGACGCAGAGCGCGAGCTGCTGGCCCGCCACCGGATCGACGTCCTGGTGACCAAGGACAGCGGGGGCAGGGCGACCGCGCCGAAGCTCACCGCGGCCCGGGAGGCGGGCATCCCCGTCCTCGTCGTACGCCGCCCCCCGGCCCCCGAGGGCGTGCCGGAGGCGTACTCGGTGGCCGCGGCCCTGCGCTGGCTCGCAGAAACCCCGGCGTAGGAACCGCGAACAGGAAGGCGCGGCCGCGCCCCGCGGGGCCGTTGTCGAAGGGGGCTCCTCCGCTCGTCGGGACCCGGCAGGTGCAGCGACTGGAGCGCGACGGCCGGCGGCGACCGGGCGTACCTCTTCCCGTCGGCCGGGCTGGTGGCGGTACCGATGCCCGCGCTCCCCACCGGCGAGGACGGGGACGAGGACGGGGACGTGCGGCTGCTGGGGGCGGTCCGTGCCGTCGAGCGAGTGGCCGTGGCCGAGCCGGAGTTCCGGCCCGCCGCCGAGGCCTGGTCCGCGCAGGGCGGGCGCCCGACGTGCGATGTGCCCGGACAGCTCGGCGGCCCCCCGACGGGCTCCAGTACGACGCGACGCCCGACCGCACGGGTTGCGGCGGCCCGATGGAGTTCGTGGCCCGGCTGGCAGAGGGTCCGGACGCCCGCACCGCCCCCGACTTCGGCTCCGGCAGCGCCTGTGCGCACGCCTGCGAGCCGTGCGGCCGGGCGGCGTTCCTCTGGCCGTGCTGAGCGCCACGCCGGAGGACGCGCCGCCGCGCCCGGCGCCGGGGCGGCGGCCGTCCGGTCCGCCGGTCAGGCCTCCGGGTAGCGGCGCGGGGTCCAGGCGATCCGGGAGCCGTCCGGCCGCTGCGTGACCTGGGTCTGCGAGGATCCGATCAGCAGGATCGTGCGCATGTCCACCTCGGACGGCTCCAGTTCGCCGAGCGGGAGGATGCGGACGGACTGCTGCGGGCCGCCCACGTCGCGGGCCACCACGACGGGCGTCTGCGGCGAACGCAGCTCCAGCAGCAGCTCCTTGGCCTGGGCGACCTGCCAGGTCCGGCTGCGCGAGCCCGGGTTGTACAGGGCGAGCACCAAGTCCGCTGCTGCGGCGGCGCGCAGCCGCTCCGCGATGACCTCCCACGGCTTGAGCCGGTCGGACAGGGAGAGGGTGGCGTAGTCGTGGCCGAGCGGGGCCCCGGCCGCGGCGGCCGCCGCGTTGGCGGCCGTCACCCCCGGCAGTACCCGTACGGGCACGTCCTTGTACTCCGGCTGGCCCGCGACCTCCAGGACGGCGGTGGCCATGGCGAAGACGCCCGGGTCCCCGCCGGAGACCACGACGACCCGCTTGCCGCGGCGGGCGAGGTCGAGCGCGAACTCGGCGCGCTCCGACTCGACCTTGTTGTCGGAGCCGTGCCGGATCTGGCCCGGCTTGACGGGTACGCGGTCCAGGTACGTGGTGTACCCGACGAGCACCTCGGCGTCGGCCAGCGCCCTCCGGGTCTCGGGGGTGAGCCAGAGCGGCCCGGCCGGTCCGGTGCCGACGACGGCGACCTCGCCGGGCCCGGACGGCACGCTGCCCGGGTTGCCGATGCGGCTGGGCACGACGGCGACGGCGAAGTACGGGACGCTGTCGGGATCGGTGTCGGCGAGGACGCCGGTCCGCTCGCCCGCCATGGTGGCGCGCTCCACGTACCGGGCCTCGGCGAGGCGGCCGCTGCCCTCCATGGCCCGGCGTACGGCGGGGAAGGTACGGCCGAGCTTCATCACGACCGCGGAGTCCGTGGCGGCGAGGCGGGCGGTGAGCTCCTCCTCGGGCAGGGTGCCGGGCAGGATCGTCAGCACCTCCTCGCCCTCGACGAGCGGGGTGCCGAGCCGGGCGGCGGCGGCGCTCACGGAGGTCACCCCGGGGATCACCTCGGCCTCGTACCGGTCGGCGAGCCGCTTGTGCATGTGCATGTACGAGCCGTAGAAGAGCGGGTCCCCCTCGGCGAGCACGGCGACGGTCCGGCCGGCTTCGAGGTGCGCGGCCAGCCGGGCGGCGGACTGTTCGTAGAACTCCTCCATCGCCCCCTGGTAGCCGCCGGGGTGGTCGGTGGTCTCGGTGGTGACCGGGTAGACCAGAGGCTCCTCGACGTGGTCCGCGCGCAGGTGCCCGGCGGCGATCGAGCGGGCGATCGAGCGCCCGTGGCGGGCGCTGTGGTACGCGACGACATCCGCCTCGGCGATGACCTGGACGGCCCGGAGGGTCATCAGGGAGGGGTCGCCGGGGCCGAGCCCGACGCCGTACAGCTTTCCGGTGCTCATTCTTCCTCGCTCGCGATCGCGTTGACGGCGGCGGCCGCGATGGCGCTGCCGCCGCGCCGGCCGCGCACGATCAGGTGGTCGAGGCCGGAGGCGTGGGCGGCGAGCGCGTCCTTGGACTCGGCTGCGCCGATGAAGCCGACCGGTACGCCGATGACGGCCGCGGGGCGCGGAGCGCCCTCCTCGATCATCTCGAGCAACCGGAACAGCGCGGTCGGCGCGTTGCCGACGGCGATCACGGAACCCTCCAACAGGCCGCGGTCGCGCCATACTTCGAGGGCGGCGGCGCTGCGCGTGGTGCCCATCTTCGCGGCGAGGGCGGGCACGGCCGGGTCGGAGAGCGTGCAGATCACCTCGTTGTCGGCGGGCAGCCGCTTGCGGGTGACCCCGCTGGCGACCATCTGCACGTCGCAGAGGATCGGCGCGCCGGCGGTCAGGGCGGCCCGCGCGCGCAGCACGACGTCGGCGGTGTAGCCGAGGTCCTGGGGCAGGTCGGTCATTCCGCAGGCGTGAATCATGCGTACCGCGACCTGGGCGACGGAGGCGGGCAGCCCGGAGAGGTCCGCCTCGGCGCGGATCGTGGCAAAGGACTGGCGGTAGATCGCCGCGCCGTCCTTCTCGTACTCGAACACTGTGTACTCGCTCATTTCTTCGCTGCGTCATGGGAGGTGGTGCGGCGTGCGTCCGCGAGGGCCGCGGGAAGTTCGGAGGTCTGGAGGCCGCGGCGCGGGGTGCGGCCGGCCACGGAGAGGTCGTACCCGGTGGGGGTGGCGACCACGTCCACCCACGCGGTGCCGCGGGGGTGCCCGCACCTACGTTCGCACCCGGACCAGTGCACCGGGAGGGGGCCGGTCGCGCGGGTGACGGCGGCGCGCGCGTCGGCGCGTACGTCCGCGAGGGATTTGGCGCAACCGGGCTGACCGGTGCAGGCGGTGACGGACCGCCAGGGATCGTCCGGGGCGGTGACCAGCCCGGCCCCGGCGAGGGCGGCCAGCTCTTGTGCCGCGGTGCGGGCGGGCAGGCCGGGGACGACGATGCCGCGCCAGGGGGTCAGGCGGACACGGCCCGTGAGTCCGGCCAGCTTGCGCCACTGCGCGGTGGTCAGCCGGCCCAGCGGTGCGAGCACGCTGAGGGCCACGGTCCCGTGGGGGCCGTCGACGACGCCGGGCTCGGGGGCCTGTCCGTGGGGGGCGCCGACAGCCGGTGCGACGGATGCCTCGACCCCGGCGGCAGCCAGCCGCACGGCCAACTCACCCGACCGCAGAGCCTGTTCGGCGGGCAGCTCGGCAACCCGCCAGGCCCGGGTGCCGGCTTCCCGGACGGCGTCGAGGAAGTACGCGGCGGCCACGAGGGCGGCCCGGGGCGCGTCGGCCGCGGCCACGAGCAGGGCGTCCGCCGAGCCGGCCGTCCACAGCAGGGCCCGGTCGCCGTCTCGGGCGACCAGGTTCACGTCCGCGGCGAGCGAGGTGACGTCGCGGCGGCCGTCGTCGAGGGCGAACAGGAAGCGGCCGGACAGCCCGGCCGCGGGCGCGCTCGCGCACAGCAGCCGGTCCAGCTCCGCGACCCAGGGCGCCACGTCGGGCAGGCCGAGCCGGTCGAGGCCGGTCAGCGGCGAGGCCACGATGTTGCGGACCCGCTCGTGGGTGGGCGCGGGCAGCAGCCCGGCACGGACGAGCACGGACTGGAGTTCGCCGCCACAGCTCGCCCCGAGTCCGCGCAGTTGCGCGTTGCCGCGCGAGGTGAGGTCGATGTGCCCGTCGCCCAGCCGGTCCGCCGCATCGGCCAGCAGCAGGGCCGCGTCCGCGTCGAGCATCCCGCCGGGCACCCGGACCCGGGCCAGGAACCCGTCGTCCGCGGCATGCAGCCGCAGCGCACCCGGGCAGGCGTCACCGCGGTCGCGTATGACGGGTTCGTCCCGCGATGCGGCGGAAGGGGGCTGGGGCGGCATGGCGGCGAGCATACCCACGATTCCCCCGCCCCGACCTGTGGCCGTCACCACCCGCCCCCTCCGCGCTGCGGCGGTGCGCGGGCGGGCGGCGCCGGGCCACCCCCACTCCCGGTCAGGGAGATCGCCACCTAAGATGACCAGCGGCGGAGCCACATGGCCCGCCGGGAGGAAGCCCGGTGCGAATCCGGCGCGGTCCCGCCACTGTGAACCCTGCAGAGCAATCCGCCGGGTAAGTCAGGAACTCCCGCTGTCCTCACTGCCCGGGGCGCGGAAACCCCGAGGAAGGCCTGCCGCCGCATGATCCTGCTGCTGTCGACGTCCGACACCGATCTGCTCAGCGCCCGTGCCGCGAACACGGCGGACGGCCCCGTGCCGTACCGGTTCGCGAACCCGTCCCGCCTTCCCCTCGACGACCTGCCCGGGCTGCTCGACGGCGTCGACCTGGTCGTCGTACGCCTCCTCGGCGGCCTGCGCGCCTGGCAGGACGGCCTCGACCTGCTCCTGGCGCCCGCCCAGACCCGCCCGGTGGTCGTCCTCACCGGCGAACAGGCCCCGGACGCCCAGCTGATGGAGGCCTCCACGGTCCCGATCGGCATCGCGGCCGAGGCGCACGGCTACCTCGCCCACGGCGGCCCCGCCAACCTGGACCAGCTGGCGCGCTTCCTCTCCGACACCGTGCTGCTCACCGGCCACGGCTTCGAGCCGCCCGCCGCCGCGCCGACCTGGGGCCCGCTGGAGCGCACGCCCGGGACCACCACGGGCCCCCGGATCGCCGTGCTGTACTACCGCGCCCACCAGATGAGCGGCAACACCGCCTTCGTGCACGCCCTGTGCGACGCGATCGAGGCCCAGGACGCCCAGGCGCTCCCCCTCTACGTGTCCTCCCTGCGCACCCCGGAGCCGGACCTGATCGCCGCGCTGGAGTCGGCGGACGCGGTCGTCACCACCGTCCTCGCGGCCGGCGGCACCAAGCCCGCCACCGCCTCCGCCGGCGGCGACGACGAGTCGTGGGACGCGGGCGCGCTGGCCGCGCTCGGCGTCCCGATCCTCCAGGCCCTGTGCCTGACCGGCTCGCGCAGCGCCTGGGAGGAGAACGACGAGGGACTGTCCCCGCTCGACGCCGCCACCCAGGTCGCCGTCCCGGAGTTCGACGGCCGCCTCATCACCGTCCCGTTCTCCTTCAAGGAACTCGACGAGGACGGCCTGCCCGCGTACGTGGCCGACCCCGAGCGGGCGGCCCGCGTCGCCGGCATCGCCGTGCGCCACGCCCGCCTCCGGCACATCGAGCGCCGCGACAAGAAGATCGCGCTCGTCCTCTCCGCGTACCCCACCAAGCACTCCCGCATCGGCAACGCGGTCGGCCTCGACACCCCGGCCAGCGCCGTGGAGCTGCTGCGCACCCTCATCGCGGGCGGCTACGACTTCGGCCCCGTCGAAGAGGTGCCGGGCCTGGTCTCCGGCGACGGCGACGAGCTGATCCGCGCCCTGATCGAGGCCGGCGGCCACGACCAGGACTGGCTGACCGAGGAGCAGCTGGCCCGCAACCCGGTCCGGATCCCGGCCGCCGACTACAAGCGGTGGTTCGCCGAGCTCCCGGCCGAGCTGCGCGAAAGCGTCGAGCAGCACTGGGGCGAGGCCCCGGGCAACATGTTCGTGGACCGCTCCGCGAACCCGGAGGGCGACATCGTCCTCGCGGCGCTGCGCCGCGGCAACCTCCTCATCCTGATCCAGCCGCCGCGCGGGTTCGGCGAGAACCCGATCGCGATCTACCACGATCCGGACCTGCCGCCCTCGCACCACTACCTGGCCGCGTACCGCTGGATCCAGGCCCGTGCCGAGGACGGCGGTTTCGGCGCCGACGCGATGATCCACCTGGGCAAGCACGGCAACCTGGAGTGGCTGCCGGGCAAGAACGCCGGCCTGTCGGCGGCCTGCGCGCCCGACGCCGCGCTCGGCGACCTGCCGCTCATCTACCCGTTCCTGGTGAACGACCCGGGCGAGGGCACGCAGGCCAAGCGCCGCGTGCACGCCACCCTGGTCGACCACCTGGTGCCGCCGATGGCGCGCGCGGAGTCGTACGGCGACATCGCGCGCCTGGAGCAGCACCTCGACGAGTACGCACAGATCTCCGCGATGGACCCGGCCAAGCTGCCTGCCATCCGCGCGCAGATCTGGACCCTGATCCAGGCCGCGAAGCTCCACCACGACCTGGGTCTGGAGGAGCGCCCGGACGACGAGGGCTTCGACGACTTCCTGCTGCACGTCGACGGCTGGCTGTGCGAGGTCAAGGACGCCCAGATCCGCGACGGCCTGCACGTCCTGGGCGGCGCCCCGACCGGCGAGGCCCGGGTCAACCTGGTCCTCGCGATCCTGCGCGCCCGTCAGATCTGGGGCGGCACCACGGCCCTGCCCGGCCTGCGCGAGGCGCTCGGCCTGGACGAGTCCGCTGCCACCCGTACGACCGCCGACGAGGCGGAGGAGGCGGCCCGCGCGCTGGTGCAGGCGATGGAGGACGCGAACTGGGCCCCGGAGGCGGTGGCTTCGGTCGCCGCCGGCCACTCGGCGGACGTGGCGGCCGTACTGGACTTCGCGGCCCGCGAGGTCGTCCCGCGGCTGGCCGGCACGACCGACGAGATCGCCCACGTGGTCTCGGCCCTGGACGGCTCTTTCGTCCCGGCGGGCCCCTCGGGTTCCCCGCTGCGCGGCCTGGTCAACGTCCTCCCGACCGGCCGCAACTTCTACTCCGTCGACCCCAAGGCCGTGCCCTCCCGCCTCGCGTGGGAGACGGGCCAGGCCCTGGCCGACTCCCTCCTCACCCGCTACCGCACGGACAACGGCGAGTGGCCCGCCTCGGTCGGCCTGTCCCTGTGGGGCACGAGCGCCATGCGCACCTCGGGCGACGACGTGGCGGAGGCGCTGGCCCTGCTGGGCATCCGTCCGGTCTGGGACGAGGCCTCGCGCCGCGTCACCGGCCTGGAGCCGATCCCGCTCGAGGAGCTGGGCCGCCCGCGCATCGACGTGACCCTCCGCATCTCGGGCTTCTTCCGGGACGCCTTCCCGCACGTCATCGGACTGCTGGACGACGCGGTGCGCCTCGCGGCGTCCCTGGACGAGCCCGCCTCGGAGAACTACGTCCGGGCGCACGCCCAGGCGGACCTCGCCGAGCACGGCGACGAACGCCGGGCCACGACCCGTATCTTCGGCTCGCGCCCGGGCACGTACGGCGCCGGCATCCTCCAGCTGATCGACTCCCGCGACTGGCGTACGGACGCCGACCTCGCGGAGGTCTACACGGTGTGGGGCGGCTACGCGTACGGCCGCGGCCTGGAGGGCCGCCCGGCCCGCGCCGAGATGGAGACCGCGTACAAGCGGATCACGGTGGCCGCGAAGAACACGGACACCCGCGAGCACGACATCGCCGACTCGGACGACTACTTCCAGTACCACGGCGGCATGGTGGCCACGGTCCGCGCCCTGCGCGGCACGGCCCCGGAGGCGTACATCGGCGACTCCACCCGCCCGGAGACGGTCAAGACCCGCACCCTGGTCGAGGAGACGTCCCGCGTCTTCCGCGCCCGCGTGGTCAACCCCAAGTGGATCGAGGCGATGCGCCGCCACGGTTACAAGGGCGCCTTCGAGCTGGCGGCGACCGTGGACTACCTCTTCGGCTACGACGCCACGACGGGCGTGGTCGCGGACTGGATGTACGACAAGCTCACGGAAACCTACGTCCTGGACCCGACGAACCGCGCCTTCCTCGAGGAGGCCAACCCCTGGGCCCTGCACGGCATCGCGGAACGCCTCCTGGAGGCCGAGTCCCGCGGCATGTGGGAGAAGCCGGACCCGCAGATCCTCGAATCCCTCCGCCAGGTCTACCTGGACACGGAGGGCAACCTCGAGGGCGACTCGGAGTAGTCCGCTTCGCACGGTGCCGGACCGGCCTCCTCACCCGCGTACGGGTGGGAAGGCCGGTCCGGCCCTTCGGCGTTCCGGGCCCCGGGGCTGCGGCCCCCGGGGGGCTCAGCCCAGCCGTACGGGCAGGCTGAGCAGGCCGCGGTGGCGGGGGTTGGACTGCCACCGCGCCTCGTGCGTCTCGTGGAGGCGCAGGCGGGGGAAGCGCTCGAGGATCCGGGTGAGGGCGATCTCGCCCTGCAGACGGGCGAGCGGCGCCCCGAGGCAGTGGTGGATGCCGTGGCCGAAGGCCAGGTGGCGGCCCGCGTCGGCCCGGCCGATGTCGAACCGGTCGGGGTCGGCGAACACGGCCGGGTCCCGGTCGGCTCCGAGCAGCGAGATCTGGACGAACTCGCCCTCCTGGATGGTCACTCCGCCCATCCTGATTGGCTCGGTGGCGTAGCGGAACGACGCGAGGCCGGACGGGGACTCGTAGCGCAGGACCTCCTCGACCGCGCCCCCCACCAGCTCCGGGTCGGCGCGCAGGGCGGCGAGCTGGCCGGGGTGGGTGAGCAGGGCGTGGATGCCGTTCGCGACGAGGTTGACCGTGGTCTGGTGGCCCGCGACGACGAGGAGGAAGGACATGGAGGTGATCTCGTCCTCGGTGAGCGCGCCGCCGTCCTCGTCCCGGGCGGTGAGCAGGGCGGACAGCAGCCCGTCGTCGTCCGGGTCCTCGCGCTTGAGCGCGACGAGGGCGCGCAGGTAGGCGACCATGCTCTCCGCCGTGAAGACGGAGACCTCGCCGTCGCCCTGACCGCCGCCGAGGCTGTTGCCCCGTACGTGGAGGATCTCGTGGTCCGCGTCGGAGGCGCCGAGCAGCTCGAAGGCGACCGCGACCGGCAGCGGGAGGGCGAACTCCGAGATCAGCTCCGCCTCGGCCTTCCCCTCCAGGGCGTCGAGCAGCCCGGCGACGAGCTGTTCGACCATGGGTCGCAGGCTCGCGGTACGGCGGGCGGTGAACGCCTTCTGTACGAGCTTGCGCAGCCGGGTGTGGTCGGGCGGGTCGGCGTTGAGCATGTGCGAGAACATCGCCGCTCCGGGCCCCTCGGTGAGCCCGATGTGCCGGCCGAACCGCTGGGCCGCCCGGTTCTTCGACAGCCGCGGGTCGGCCAGGAGGGCCTTCGCCTCCGCGTGCCCGGTGACGACCCAGCCCTCGACCGCTCCGGGGCCGGGGTAGCGCACGTACCGGATGCCGCCGGCCTGCCGCAGGCTCCCGTAGATCTCGTGGGCGCGGTCCTGCCAGTCGTCGGCCAGGATCTCGGCGTTCTCGCGGTCGTGGCCCTGGCGGTCGTGGGTCTTGCGCTCACGCATGCTGCACCCGGTCCTTGTGGCCGACGTGGACGGTCTTCACCCCGAGGAGGCCGACGAGCGGCACCTCGGCGGTGCGCTGGCCGGGGGCGACGACGAGTCCGGTCCGGCGGATGTGGTCGAGCAGGAGTTCCGCCAGCGGCATGACCATGTGCCGCCCCCAGCACCGCTCGCTCGCGTGGCCGAACGGCATGTATCCGGGGGTGGTGTCCGGGTCGAGGGTGTCCCACCGGGCGGGCCGGAACGCCTGCGGGGCGTCCCACAGGGCGGGGTCGCGGTGGGTGAGCAGCGGCAGCACGAGTACGTCGTCGCCGGACCCGATGCGGGAGTCGAGGGCGGGGTACTCGGGGCTGCGGTTGCGCAGCAGGTTCCAGGAGGGCGGCAGCAGCCGCATCGCCTCGTAGAGGATGTTCCGGTTCGAGTCGCCGTCGTCGAACGGGGAGCCGAGCCACAGGGCGTTGGCGACGAGGGTGGAGACGGTGAAGCAGACGGGGGCGGCGGCGCGCCGGTACATGCCCATGGCGTACCGGCGGTCGTGGTAGCCCTCGGCCTCGGCGAACAGGCTGCCGATGTGGGTCAGGTGCGGGCCGGGCCTTGGCCGCCGCGGGAGCGCGGCTCCGGCGACGATGGTGGACCAGGTCAGCTTCGGGTCGATCTCCAGGGTCCGGGACATCAGGATCCGCAGCCGCGCGGGGTCGTCGCGCAGGATCAGATCGCGGAGGAAGGTGTGGCCGGTGAGGGGCCACGGCCCCGACAGGTCCGTGTCCCGCGGTATCGGGCGTTCCAGGGCTTTGCGCACGTCCTTGCCGATGGTGCGCATCACCGACGAGGCCTCGGTCTTGGAAATGGAGCGGCCGTGCAGGGGTTTGAATGTCGGCCGCTCGGTCTCGGTGGCTTTTCGCGCACCGAGAATTATGTCGGAGAGTTCCGCTCCGGCAATTCCGATGGTGTCGGGCTCCAGCCGGACGAGGTCCTTGCCGAGGTGGTCGTCGAGGAGTGCCTGGAGGCGCGGGGCGAATACGGTGGCACGGCGCGTACGCGAATCCGTGCAGGGCGTGGCTGGCATATGGGCTCCGGGGAATACGGAAGGCCCGTACGCGGCGGGGCCGGCAGGTCGAAGCCGGGCCCCGCCGGGTACGGGCCCGGTACTGGAATTTCCGGCCTAGTACCAGAAGTACCAGGCGCTCTGCTTCAGGCTCGGCTCGCTCTTCTTGACGAACGACAGATCCCGGCAGATCGGAGCGCTGCGCAGGACGGCAAGAATCCTGTTCTTCATTCGTTTCCCCTCTTTCGCATGCTTACGCACGTCAATGGTCCGACCGGACACGGCAGTTGATATGCACAAGAGGTGCACCCGCCGTGTTGTGTGGCCGTTGCAGCGAGTAGACACGGAAGTGACGGAAGTAGTCAATGGTTCCGCTTTTGCGCTGGCCGAATCCGATGCCCCGGAAGGCTTCCTCCGCACCTTCGAATGAATTCGAACGCCGCGTGACAACTCGAATACCGCAATCTCTTGGAATCGACCTCGTGCCTGCACATGCGGGTGAGCGCGAACCGCGCACGGTCATATGGCGTTCGACCCGACCCCGGACGGGATCGCCCGCAGGACCTCGCGGCAGGGTGCCTCTATCTCGCGCCAGGCACCTGCGCCCCGGAACGGCTCATGCGTCACCTGAAGCGGTGAACCGACCCTTGGCGGGCGGCCGGACCGGGTAGGGGCGTGCTGATCTCGTGCGGGGGGCCGTAGCCAAGGACCCCCCGTGCCCTCGGACGGAAAGGCCCATCGCGCCGTGACACAGCCGTTTCAACTGCCGGATTTCTACGTGCCCTATCCGGCGCGACTGAACCCGCACCTGGAGGCCGCGAGAACGCACACCCGGCAGTGGGCCCGCGACTTCGGGATGCTGGAGGGGTCCGGTGTCTGGACGCAGAAGGACCTGGACGCGCACGACTACGCGCTGCTGTGCTCGTACACGCACCCCGACTGCGACGGCGACGCGCTGGACCTGGTCACCGACTGGTACGTGTGGGTGTTCTTCTTCGACGACCACTTCCTCGAGGTCTACAAGCGCACCCAGGACCGCGAGGGCGCGAAGAAGTACCTCGACGGGCTGGCCGCCTTCATGCCGATGGACCTCGCCGACGGATTCCCCGAGCCGGCGAACCCGGTCGAGGCGGGCCTCAAGGACCTGTGGTCGCGGACCGTGCCCGCGATGTCGACGGACTGGCGGGAACGATTCTCCGAGTCGACGAGGAACCTCCTCAACGAGTCGATGTGGGAGCTCCACAACATCAACATCGGCCGGGTGGCCAATCCGCTCGAGTACATCGCGATGCGCCGCAAGGTCGGCGGCGCCCCCTGGTCCGCGGGCCTGATCGAGTACGTGTCCGCCGAGGTGCCGGCCCGGGTCGCCCACGCGCGCCCGCTCGAGGTGCTGCGCGACGCGTTCTCCGACGCGGTGCACATCCGCAACGACATCTTCTCGTACCAGCGCGAGGTGGAGCAGGAGGGCGAACTCTCCAACTGCATCCTGGTCCTGGAGACCTTCCTGAAGTGCACCACCCAGGAGGCCGCCGACCTGTCGAACGACCTGCTGACCTCGCGGCTCCAGCAGTTCGAGTACACGGCCCTCGCCGAGGTCCCCGCGCTCGCCGCCCTGCACGGCCTCGACCCCGTCGAGCTGGCATCCGTACTCGCGTACGCGAAGGGCCTGCAGGACTGGCAGTCCGGCGGCCACGAGTGGCACATGGTCTCCAGCCGCTACATGAACGCGCAGGCCAGGACAGGGGCGGCGGCCCCGCTCACCCTGCCCTTCATGCCCACCGGGCCCGGAACCGCCGCCCTCGACCTGCGCTCGGTGCTCAATCCCCGCGCGATGGACCTGCGCCGGCGCAGCTTCACGCACGTGCCGTTCCGGAGGGTGGGCCCCTCGCTGCTGCCCGAGTTCCACATGCCGTTCCCGCTCACCCTCAGTCCGCACCTGGACCGGGCGCGCCGGGAACTGGTGGTCTGGTGCCGGGAGATGGGCCTGCTGCACCCGCAGCCCGGCGACCCCGGCTCCGACATCTGGGACGAGGCCAAGCTGGTCGGCATGGACTTCGCCCTGTGCTCGGCGGGCATCGACCCCGACGCCACGCCCGAGGCGCTGAGCCTGAGCGCGCAGTGGCTGGCCTGGGGCACGTACGCGGACGACTACTACCCCAAGGTCTTCGGCGGGTCGAAGTCACCCGGCGCCGCCCGGGCGGCGACCGACCGGCTGATCGCCATGATCCCCGTCGACCCGGACGGGGCTGCGGAGCCCGTCACCGCGATGGAGCGGAGCCTGAAGGACTTGTGGGCCCGGACCGTCGCCGGGATGGGCCCTGCGATGCGCGCGGAGTTCCGCGGGCACGTGATCGGGATGCTGGACAGCTGGGTCTGGGAGATCGGCAACGCCGTCGTGAACCGGATCCCCGACCCGGTCGACTACGCCGAGATGCGCCGCTTCACGTTCGGCTCGTACATGACGATGTTCCTCGCCAAACTCGGCCACGAGGGCGACGGCGTCCCTCCCGAGGTCTACCGGGACGGGGTGATGCGCTCGCTGGAGAGTGCGGCGGCGGACGTCGGCTGCATCGTCAACGACCTCCATTCGTACCAGAAGGAGATCGAGGTCGAGGGCGAGGTCCACAACCATGTCCTCGTCACCCAGAACTTCTTCGACATCGACTATCCGCAGGCGTTCGCGATCGTCGCCGACCTGCTGGAGCAGCGCACCCGGGAGTTCGAGCACATCCGGGACCACCAGCTGCCGGTGCTGTACGCGGACCACGGCCTCGGCCGGCAGGCGCGGGCCTCGCTCGACGCGTACGTGCGGGAGCTGGAGGACTGGATGGTGGCCGTCCTCAACTGGCACCAGAGCGTACGCCGTTACCGCGACGAGGACCTGCACCCGAAGCCCTCCGGCCTGACCCCCGGGGCCTGGAGCCCCTCCTTCGGCATGTCGGCGGCCCGCATCTCCCTGCCGGCCTGACCCCGCCCGCCCGGGCGGTGCGCGCACCACCGCCCGGGCGGGCGAACGCCGCTCCTGCGGGCGCCGCTACTGCGGGCCCGTCCAGCCCGTCGGGACGTGGCCGAGGCGGACGCGCTGGGGGTGGTCGCCGACGGGGACGGAGACCCGCTTGGTCCCGGTGGCGAAGTCGATGGCGGTGACCCGGTCGGCTCCGCTCTCGGAGATCACGCAGGCCGTGCCGTCCCCGTCGACGGTGGCCCAGTACGGCTTGTCGGCCTGGACCAGCGGCCCCTCGGTGAGGGTGGCACGGTCCACGACGGTGGCGTAGTCGTCCATCGTGCCCGCGATGCAGAGCTTGGCCCCGTCCGGGCTCATGGACATGCCGTGGTGGCGGGAGTCGTTGACCCAGGTGGTGCGGTCCGCGTTGGTGGCGGGGTTGCGGGGGAGCTCCTTGATCCGGGTGATGCGGTCGGTGGCCACGTCGTACTCGACGACCCCGTTGAAGAAGGACACCTGGAAGTAGAGCTTGGACTCGTCGGGGCTGAACGACATGGGCCGGACGGCATCGGACAGGTCCGAGCGGCCGAAGGCGTCCAGCCGCGCGCGCATGTCGATCACGCGGACCGTACGGAAGGTCTGCGCATCGACGATGGTGATCTTCCGGTCGCCCTTCGTCCAGTCCAGCCAGTGCGCGTCGAGGGCGGAGGTGACGTCGCCGATGGAGCTGTTCCACAGATGGCGGCCGTCGCGGGAGAAGGTGTTCTCGTGCGGCTTGTCGCCGGTCGGGAAGGAGCCGAGCTGCCGCCCGGTGGTGATGTCCAGGACGTGCACGGTGTTGGCGGTGGAGGCGGAGACGGCGACCCGGGTGCCGTCCGGCGAGACCGCCATGTGGTCGGAGCGGTAGCCGGCGACGGGGAAGCGCCAGTTGAGCCGGCCCGTGCGCACGTCGATCGAGACGACGTCGGCGAAGCTGGGGCGGGAGGCGACCACGGCGGTGCCGTCCGGGGTGGTGTACATGTCGTCCACGAACTGGTCGTGGCCCTCGCCCGCGGTGGCGCGGATGCCGAGGAAGAAGCCGAGCTTGATCGGATTGAGATAGATCTCCCGGAGCCTCTCCTCCTTGTCGGGGATCATGTCGATCCGCCCGACCTTGGCGAGGTCGCCGGTGGAGGCGAGCACGTCGGCGGTCCCCTCCCAGTTGTTGCCGACGAACAGCACCTCGCGGACGCCGGGACCGGCGGCGGGGCCCGGAGCCGGGGCCGAGGCCGCCGCGGGACCCCCGGCGAGCGAGGCCGCGACCAGCGCACAGCCGGCGAGGAGCGTGACGACGGGCGTACGGGCGGTGCGGGCCGTGCGGGCGGTGCGTGCGGTCCGGGACATCCGCTCAACTCCGTTGCAGGAAGGCGCTGTTACCGGCCGGTAAAATAGGCGGAACGGCAAAAGGGCGCAACCCTCGGGTCACGCCCTTTTCTTCACGCCCTTTTCTTCACGTCCTTCAAGCGACGGAGCCGATCCTGCCGATCACCGTGTTCGAGGTGTCCGGGTGGATCGGTATGTGCGCTCCCGTGAGGGCCGCGCCGGTGCCGCCGCGGCGGTTGGCGACGATCTCGGCGGCGATGGACAGCGCGGTCTCCTCCGGGGAGCGGGCGCCGAGGTCCAGGCCGATCGGGGAGCGCAGCCGGGCCAGCTCGAGCTCGGTCACGCCGACCTCGCGGAGCCGCTTGTTGCGGTCCTCGTGGGTGCGGCGGGAGCCCATGGCGCCGACGTAGGCGACGGGCAGCCTGAGGGCCAGCTCCAGGAGCGGGACGTCGAACTTGGCGTCGTGGGTGAGCACGCACAGGACGGTCCGGCCGTCCAGCGAGCCCGCCGAGGACTGTGCCTCGAGGTAGCGGTGCGGCCATTCGACGACGATCTCGTCCGCCTCAGGGAAACGATTCTTCGTCGCGAAGACGGGTCGCGCGTCACACAGGGTCACGTGGTAGCCGAGGAACTTGCCGATCCGCACCAGGGCGGAAGCGAAGTCGATGGCACCGAAGACGATCATCCGCGGCGGCGGGACGCTGGACTCGACGAGCACCTTGAGCGGCTCTCCGCAGAGCCGGCCGTCGGCGCCGATCTCCAGCACGCCCGTCCTGCCCGCGTCCAGCAGGGCGCGGGCCTCCTCGGCGATGGTGCGGTCCAGCTCGGGGTGGCCCCCGAAACCGCCCTCGTGGCCGCCGTCGCCCCGGACGAGTACGGCGCGGCCCTGGAGCTCGGCCGGTCCTTCCGCGATCCGGGCGACCGCCGCCGCCTCACCGCGGGCCGCCGCGGCCAGCGCGGCCGCGAACACCTCGCGCGCCGGGGATCCCACGGGGACCGGGGTGACGAGGATGTCGATGATCCCGCCGCAGGTCAGGCCCACGGCGAAGGCATCGTCGTCGCTGTAGCCGAAGGTCTCCAGGACGGTCTCGCCGTCCTCGAGCGCCTGCCGGCACAGCTCGTACACCGCGCCCTCCACGCATCCGCCGGAAACCGAGCCGATGGCCGTGCCCTCGCCGTCGACGGCGAGTGCGGCTCCGGGCTGCCGGGGCGCGCTCCCGCCGACCGCCACCACGGTGGCGACGGCGAAGTCACGTCCCTGCTCGACCCACCGGTTCAGTTCTTCGGCGATGTCCAGCATGTGCGGCCTCCTCGGAGAGGTTCGGTTACCAGTATCGGATGCGTGGAGGGTCAGGTCCCGGTCACGGGCCCGGCCTTACTTCACACCGAGCCACGCCTCGATCGGGTGGAGGGCGAAGAAGACCAGGAAGACGCCGGTCAGGACCCACATGAAGGCGCCGATCTCGCGGGCCTTGCCCTGCGCGACCTTGATGGCCACGTAGGAGATGACACCGGCGGCGACGCCCGGGGTGATCGAGTACGTGAAGGGCATGACCACCACGGTCAGGAAGACCGGGATGGCGGTCGCGGTGTCGGCCCAGTCCACGTGGCGGGCGTTCTGCATCATCATCGCGCCGATGACGACCAGGGCCGCGGAGGCGACCTCACCCGGGACGATCTGCGTGATCGGGGTGAAGAAGAGGCAGGCGGCGAAGAACAGGCCCGTGACGACGGAGGCGAGGCCCGTGCGGGCGCCCTCGCCCACGCCGGTGGCGGACTCGACGAACACGGTCTGGCCGGAGCCGCCCGCGACGCCACCGATGGCGCCACCGGCGCCGTCGATGAACAGGGCCTTGGACAGGCCCGGCATGCGGCCCTTGTCGTCGGCGAGCTTGGCCTCGGTGCCGACGCCGATGATGGTCGCCATCGCGTCGAAGAAGCCGGCGAGGACCAGCGTGAAGACGATCATGCCGACCGTCATGACGCCGACGTCGCCCCAGCCGCCGAACTCGACCTTGCCGAAGAGCGAGAAGTCGGGCATCGAGACGGCGGAGCCGTCCAGGGTCGGCGGACCGTTGCGCCAGGCCTTCGCGTCGATGTCCGCGACGGCGTTGAGGATCGCGGCGAGCACGGTGCCGCCGACGATGCCGATCAGGATCGCGCCGGGGACCTTGCGGGCCTGCAGCATGAAGATGGTCAGCAGGGTGACGCAGAAGATCAGGACGGGCCAGCCGGCGAGCTCGCCGACCGAACCGAGCTGGACCGGGGGACCGAACTCGGAGCCCTTGCCGACGAAGCCGGCCTTCACGAGGCCGATCAGGGCGACGAACATGCCGATGCCCATGGTGATCGCGTGCTTGAGCGCGAGCGGGATCGCGTTCATGATCATCTCGCGGAGGCCGGTGACGACCAGGAGACAGATCACGACGCCGTACATCACGCACATGCCCATGGCCTGCGGCCAGGTCATCTGCGGGGCGACCTGCGAAGAGAGCACGCCGGAGACGGAAAGGCCTGCGGCCAGCGCCAGCGGGACCTTGCCGACGAAGCCCATGAGGAGCGTGGTCAGGGCCGCGGCGAACGCCGTGGCGGTGATGAGGGCCTTCTGGCTCATGGTGTCTCCGGCGACGTCCTTGCCGGAGAGGATCAGCGGGTTGAGCAGGAGGATGTACGCCATGGCCATGAAGGTCGTGACTCCGCCACGAACCTCATTGCCGACGCTGGATCCTCTGTGGGTGATGTGAAAGTACCGGTCGAGCCAAGAACGCCCGGCGGGGGTACGAGAGCCGTCGCCGGCCTCTTCCGCGGTGGTCTTGGGCTCCACAGACGACTGGGTCATGGTGCCTAACTCCCAAGGTTCAAAGGGGCACCCGCATGAAGATTGGAGACGCGGGATTTGGGAAACTCCGTTTGGCTGCACGACCCGGGGTGACGGCCCGAGGCGACGCGAAATGCACTGCGTGTACTGCGGGTACTGCGGGGGTTCTGCGGTACTGGCGGCGGCTCCGGGGTGCCGGGGCCACCGGGTGTTGCGTGGGGGTACTGCCGGTGGAACGAACCGCGAGCGGTGCGGTTTTTCGTACTCCGGACTTCTTGCTCCGGGCGGTGCGGCTGGAAGTGTGACGTTCCCGGTGTCACACCGCCCGGAAATCTGTGGGGGTGGGGGGGGGGGGGGGGGGGAGCAAAAAGGGAGACGGGGGGAGGGGGGGGGGGGGGGGGTGGGGGGGGGGGGGGGGGGGTGGGGGGGGGAGGGGGGGGGGGGGTGGGGGGTAAC
>NZ_JBVIGX010000022.1:0-121042 GCF_055570595.1 Streptomyces sp. NPDC031132 | reverse complement strand
GCGGACGGCGTGACACGGGTGCGGCTCCGTAGTGGAGCCGGAGTGGCGGGCTCGGCGCAGGGCCGACCCCGCCCGTGCGCGACGTCGGGTCGCCTCGTCCAGGAGTCTGCGGGCGCGCCGTCAGGGCAGACGCCGGGGCGACAAGGCCCGTGCGCCGTGGACGCGGTTCCCTCGTGTCCCGCGGTCCGCCCGGTGCAAAGGCGAAGCGTCATGACCGCTCTCACCCGAAACTCTTCCTCGTCGTGGGAGCGGTCTTCCTCCTCGTCGGTGTCCTCGGTTTCATCGGTCTGGAACTCGCGGGCTGGTACCACAGGGCGCCGGACAGGGATCCGGGTCGGCCGGCCCCCTGTGTGGTCCATCTCCACGGCGGGCCCGAGGAACAGGAACGGCCGGTGTTCGACCCGCTCTACCACGAACTCCTCGGCAGGGGACTGGACGTGTTCGCCCCCGACGTCCGCCGCTCCTCCGGCTGGGGCCGTTCCTTCGTGGACGCGGACCTCGGCGCCGGCCGGTTCGCGGCGATCGACGACGTCGCCGACTGCGCCGCCCACGGGGTCGCGCTCAGGTATGCCGACCCCCTGCGACTGGGGGTGACGGGGCGCTCGTACGGCGGCTGCCTCACCACGGCCTCACTGGTGTGGCACCCGGAACTCTTCCGCGCGGGCGTCGCCGTCTGCGGGATGTCGGACTTCGCCACGTTCTGCGCGGGTACCGAACCGTGGATCGCCCGGTCCGCCGCCGCCAAGTACGGGCACCCACGACACGACAGGGAACTGCTGCACGCGCTGTCCCCGATGAGCCGCATCGGCCGGCTGCGCGCTCCCGTCCTCGCCGTACACGGTGAACACGACACCAACGTGCCGCCTACGGAATCGGAGCAGTTCGTCCGGGCCGCGCGCGAACGGGGAATCCCGGCGCGGCATATCGTGCTGCGCAACGAGGGCCACGAGTTCCAGCGTGCGGACAACCGGCGGCTCTACCAAGGAACGCTCGTGAAAGGAGGAACCCCAGCCGATGCACGGCTGGGGTTCCTGAAATCGAGATCGGCGTGGATCGGTCAGGTCAGCGCTGCAGGGTGAGCAGACCCGGCCGGTACGGCAGTTGGTCGTAGGGGCCGCCCGCGGTGGGGGACTTGCCCTGGTAGAGCAACTGCAGGTTGCAGGGGTCGATGGTCATGGTCTGGTCGGGGTTGTTGCGGACCAGGTCACCGTGGCTGATGTCGTTGGTCCAGGTGGCGCCGCTGTTGGCCTTGCCGGCGAAGGGGTTGCTCTCGGTGGCGGCCTGCGGGGTCCACGAACCGTTCAGGCTGGTGGCCGTGAACGAGCGGAAGTAGCGCTGCTCGTTCGCACCCCGAGCCTCGACGATCATGAGGTACTGGTTCTGGTCCTTGACCTTGTAGACCTGCGGCGCCTCGAACAGGTTCTTCACCGTGTCGCTCATGACCGTCGTGTACGAGGAGCCGAAGCTGCCCGGGAAGTTCCCGATCGGCATGCTCGCCCGGTAGATCTTGCCGTTGTCACCGGCGAAGAACAGGTACATGTTCTGGTCGTCACCGATGATCGTCTGGTCGATGGGTGCTGCTCCGGCGCCGATGCTTCCGGAGAAGAGCTCCTGCGGTGCCGACCAGCCGTTCGCGTTGGTGGGGTCGCTCGACGTCCGGTAGGAGAACGTGGTCGCACCCCACTGGTAGGTGAGCACCCAGACGTTCTTCGGCGCGAAGTAGAACAGCGTCGGCGCGACGGTGCCGCTCGACATCGTGTTCTGGCCGGCCGAGGCCATCTCCGACCAGTTGGTGAACGGGCTGAAGTTCATCGAGCCCCAGTTGTTCCCCGTGTCGTGGGTCGTGGCGTAGACGAGTTGCTTGCCGTTGTAGGGGACGACGGTGAAGTCCTTGAGCGAGGCCCACCCGGGCTTGGGCTGCGCCAGCGCGCCCGTCGAGCTCCAGCGGTAGGACGAGGGAAGAGCACACGAGCCGGGGGTGCCGGCGCCGACCCGGACAAGCTGCCACTGCTGGTTGGTGCCGCCCCAGTCGTCGTACTGGACGACGTTCGCGTTGTCCGCGGTGGAACCGCCTTGTACTTCGAGGGCCTTGCTGCTGTGGCGCGCGATGAGCCTCACGTAGCCGTCCGAGCTGTCGGCCAGCCGCCATTGCTGGTTGGCGCCGTTCACATCGGCCCACTGGACGATCGCGGCGCCGTTCGCGGTGGACCCGTTCTGGACGTCCAGCACCTTGCCGGAGAGGCGGGACTTGATGCGGTAGTAACCGCCGCCGGAGTCGACGAACTGCCACTGCTGTTGGTTCTGATCGTTGCGGGTCCACTGGGTGATGCGGGCCCCGTCGTTGGTCGCCAGGTTGTAGACGTCCAGGGCCTTGCCGCTCTTGCGGTTGACCAGCACGTACGAGGCGTTGGGGTCGACTGCCGCCGCCGCGCCGGCGGGCTGCACACCGAGGAAGGCGACCAGGAGCAGCAAGGGCGTGAGGACGGCGAGCAGGCGTCGTCTCAGGTGGGCCGGGGATGGAGGGCGAGACCTCATCAGAAGGGCTCCTTCGGGGAGTGGGGACGGGGTGACCGCGACGGACCGCGGGGCGGACGCGTCGAGGGGTCGGGGACGGGATGGGTGTGGAGGAGGCCGCACATGCCGAAGCGTTGGTGCTCCGGGCACTCCAGCCGTGACACTGCGCCGTGGTCGAGGTGGGAGAGGTCTCCGGCTTTCAGCCGTTCCAGCTGACGGCCGGTCGTGACGGCTGCGGCGAGGGCGCCGTCACGCCAGCGGATCCGCCAGGCGTCCAGGAGGTCGCTCTTCAGACGGTGGGCTGCGATGTGGAACTCCCGCAGCCCCCCTTCGCGCAAGGCGAGGAAACCCTCCAGTGCCAGGTCGCGGCGGCGGCGGGCGGCCGCGGAACGGTCGCCGCTCAGGCCGGCCGCCCTGCCGTAGGCGTGGGGATCGGCCAGCACGGGCGCCGGGAAGGTGAAGACGGCGTCGCCCGCCTCGGGGAGTCCTCCGTTCTGCATGAGCACCACCAGGCGCAGGCCTCCGTCGTTGACGAGGCGGTGGATCGTGCCGGGGGTGAACCAGACGACGTCGCCGGGGAGCAGTGGGGTCTCGTCGAAACCGGAGGTGGTGAGGGTCTGTACGCTGCCCGCGCCGTCGATGACGACGTAGGCCTCGGAGCAGACGAGGTGCATGTGGGGCGTGCCGCCGCACAGCCCGTCGGCGGCCTCCCAGTCGTAGACGGTCAACCCGGAGATCCCCACGCCGCCGGGGAGCGGGGTCACCACGGGTGTTCCGCGATGTGGCGGGACAGGCGCCCGGCGGTCCACGCGCCGTCGGCTACGACGATCCGGTAGCGGCGCGAGAGGGTGTCGCCGGGGGCCAGTGGCAGTTCCTTGTCGAACGCCAGGGACGGGTTGACGGCCGGGATGGGTTCACTGCGGACGAACCAGTGGCAGGGCGCGTCGGGGTCGTCCAGGAACAGGAGCGTGGAGGAGCGGTCGACCTCGTCGTGCGCGCCGACGAAGGCCAGCCAGTCGCCCTGCTCGCCCATCGCGGGGCCGATCACTTCGCCGCCGGTGAACTCGCGCGGGCCGCGCCAGAACAGGCCGGAGTATCCGGCGAGCTCTCTGCCCTGCGTGCCGGGGCTGCCGAACACCACATCGCTGTCGCGGACGTTGGTCAGCGAGGTGGTGACGTCCAGGGTCCAGAAGTCGGCCCCTACGTCGTGTGCGGTCAGCGTGCGGTGCTCGTCGATCCAGTGCTCCCCCGCCATCGTGATCCAGGCCAGGGTTTCGGTGATCACGGCGCGGCCGGGGCCCGTTTCGCCGGACACGGCGAGGCTGTGCATCGTGCCGAGGTTCGGCAGGTCCACGTAGCCCTGGCCGCGCAGGTAGGTGCCGCCGCCCCAGAAGTTCTGCCCCGACACCCACGACGCCGTGATCTGGATGCCCTTGTGCCAGCGGTGGTCGTGCGGCCGGTACCCGGTGACCACGTCGCCGGCGAGCGTGCGCACCGGATGCAGGTGGGGCTTCGGCGCCTCGAAGGCGTCCATGACCGGCCGGTTTACGTACCGGAAAAGGACGACGTCGCGTGCCCGGACGGTCAGGGAGTCCTCGTTCTGGAGGAGTTCGAACGTCACCGGAACACCCCCGGGCGCCCGCCGTTGAGCGAGCCGTAGAACGGGTCGGCCGCGTCGATCTCCCCGCGCCGGACCGGCAGTCCGGTGATCGCGGCCTTGTACAAGGCGGTGACCAGTTCCATGGTGGGCCTGCCGAGATCGGGCCGGGTCCCCGCCTCGTAGTCGTCCAGGAAGGCCGCGAGCTGGGCGGTGTGCGAGCTGGGCACGTCGTCCGGCGGCTCCCACTTCACGCCCGGCGACCTCGTGGTGAAGGTCCAGTCCGCGTTGGAGTAGCCGTACAGGTGCCGCAGCTCGACCGTGGCGTCGGCGAGGTCGAAGCGCAGGTAGCTCTCCTGCCGGGGGGAGAGGACGCTGTTGACGACCGTCGCGACGGCCCCGTTGTCGAACCGGACCAGGGCTGCGGACACGTCCTCGGTCTGGACTTCGCGTGCGAGGCGGCCGGCCATCGCGCGCACCTCGGTCCATTCGCCGAGCACCGCGAGCATCAGGTCCATCTGGTGGATGCCGTGGCCCAGGGTCGGGCCACCTCCCTCGCTCTCCCAGGTTCCGCGCCAGGGCACGTCGTAGTAGGCGTCGTCGCGGTACCAGGCCGTGACGCACTGCGCGACGAGCGGTCGGCCCAGGGTCCCGGCCGTGATCCGGTGGCGCAGGTAGCGGGCCCCCGAGCCGTACCTGTGCTGGAACACCGCGCCCGCGTGGGCGTGCCCTTCGGCGGCGCGGATCCGGTCGAGCTCGGCCAGCGACAGGGACACCGGCTTCTCGCACCACACCCACGCCTGCGCCTCCAGGCAGGCCACGGCCTGTTCGGCGTGCAGGAACGGAGGCGTGCACAGGTGCACGAGGTCCGGGCTCTGCTCCTTGAGCATGGTGTGCAGGTCGGTGTAGACCGCGGGGATGCCGTGTTCGGCCGCGAACTCCTCGGCGCGCGCGGCGTCCACGTCGACAGCTGCCACGATCCGGGCCCGGTGCGCCTGCGCGCGGAGGGCCGGGACGTGGCAGGTGCCCGCGATCCCGCCGGTTCCGACGATCGCCGTCCTGATCATCCGCCGAGCACCTCCTTGATGGAGTGGTAGGCGGGCTTGGGCAGCAGGTTCTCGTCGTAGGGCAGCGCCGCGCCCTCGCCGGGGAAGACGGAGGGGATCCACGAGTACTTGTCCGTGTAGTCCCAGATGGTGACTCCGACGCACTTCTTGACCGCCAGGCAGGCCTTGACGTAGTCGGCGTACCAGGTGGCCTGGGTGGCGAGCTTTTCCGGGGTCGCGGGGAGGGCCATCCGGATGTCGAGCTCGGTGACCGCGACGTCGACGCCCAGGTCGGCGAAGCGCTGCATGTTCTGCCGGACGTCGCCGGGGAAGCCGTACTGGAGCGCCAGGTGGCCCTGGATGCCGAAGCCCTCCACGGGGACCCCGTCGGCCTTCAACTGCTTGATCAGGGTGTGGTAGGCGTCGCTCTTGGGGCCCATGCCGTCGACGTTGTAGTCGTTGAGGTACAGCTTGGCGTGCCGGTCGGCCTCGTGGGCCCAGCGCAGGGCGTCGGCGATGTAGCCGGGGCCGAGCGTCTTGTAGAAGAGCGATTCGCGGTAGGTGCCGTCCTCGTTGAAGGCCTCGTTGACCACGTCCCAGTGGATCACCTGGCCCTTGAAGTGCCGGACCTCCGTCTGGATGTGGTTCTTGAGGATGCCGCGCAGCTCGTCGGCGCTCCAGGTGCCCTCGGTGAGCCATGCGGGGAGCTGGTTGTGCCAGATGAGGGTGTGGCCGCGGACCTTCTGGTGGTGGGACTTGGCGAAGGCGACGACCTCGTCGGCTTCGGTGAAGTCGAAGACGCCGCGCTCGGGCTCGGTGGCGTACCACTTCATGGCGTTGCCGGGGGTGGTCTGGCCGAATTCGCTGCCGAGGAGCTTGAGGTAGGCGGCGTCGGTGAACTCGGGGTTGTCGGTGGCGGAGCCGAAGTACTTGTGGTGCTTCGCGGCCAGTTCGCCGAGCGTCCTGGGACGGGGCTCGGCGGCTGCGGGCGCCGCGGCGAGACCGGCCGAGAGGCAGATGGCGGCGGACAGGGCGGTGAGGATCCGGGACACGGGAACGGGCAGGTGTACGGGCATGGCGGGTTACTCCTCGGGGTGCGTGCGGTTCAGTCGAGGACGATCGTGGTCAGCGCCCGCGGGGCGAGCTTCGCAGTGAGGGTCGTGCCGTGCGTGGAGACGATGTCGGCCGGGGTGATGGAGCGGGTCCCGTCGGTGACGTAGCCGTCGGGGTTCCGGTCGTGCCCGCCGCGAAGGGAGAACTCGGTGGAGCTTTCGGTGGTCGCGGTGTTGAGGATTTCGATCACGCGGCTGCCGTCGGCGTTCCGGAAGGCCGTGATCTGCAGTGCCGGGTCGGCCTTCGTGACCGGTACGCGGACGGCGCCGGGTCGGATGAAGCGGCTGAAGGCTGCCAGGGCCCAGTACCGCTTGGACACCCGGTAGTCGTCACCGGGGTTGGCGAGCTGGATGAGCCCCCGGGTCGCGCCGAGGGACGCGCCGGTCCAGTAGACGTAGGCACTGGCGTTGCCGGTGGTCAGGGTGTTCTGGATGTCGGCGGCGACGGCGAGTCCGTCGTAGCCGCTGCCGTCGTCCCAGTTCTCGTTCCAGGTGGCGCCGTCCGGGGACCATTCCGACATCCACACGGGCTTGTCGGTCGGCTGCGGGACCGCGGTCGGCCCGCTGTAGCGGTGGCCGGTGACGGTCCGCACGGACGTGCCGGCGGCGGGGTCGGCCTCGACGGCCTCGGTGTAGGCGACCTGCCGGTCCCAGCCCGCGGCGTCGCAGCAGACCAGCCCGGTCTTCAGTCCGGACGCGCGGACGATCGGCTCGAGCACCTTGAGGAAGTCGACGGCCTGCTGCGGGGTGAACCGCATCGAGGCGTAGGTCGCCGTCCAGTCGGGCTCGTTGGTGAATCCCAGGTCGGTGATCCCGATGCCTTCCTGACGGTAGAACTTCGCGTACTGCACGAGGTAGTTCGCGTAGGCCTGGCGCCATTCGGGCAGCAGCTCACCGCCGTTGTTCTCGCTGCCGTTGGTCTTCATGAAGGCCGGGGCGCTCCAGGCGTCGGCGTAGAACCGTTTGACGCCGTAGGCCTTGGCCTCCTTGGCGAGCCAGACCTGGCCGCCGTCCTGGCCGTCCCAGACGTACTTCGGTGTGGCGTCCGGCCCGCCGGGATCGGTCGGCAGGATCGTCGGCATGTGGTCGTAGACCCTGTCGGTCGACGACCCGATGCCCAGGCGCAGGATCGAGAGGCCCGCGCCCTGGTCCTTGCTGAGCAGCAGGTCGAGCACTTCGCGCTGCTTGGCCGGGCTGAGGCCGCGCGCGCCGTGCAGCAGGTCGGCCCTCTGGAAGGCCATCGAGAAGCCGAATCCGTCGATGGGCTGGAGCGCTGTGCGGAAGTCGATGCCGGTTCGCGCGGGGGCGGGCGCGGGCGAGGGGGCGGGGGCGGCCACGGCCTGCGATGTTAGCGCTAACAAAAATGGGACTGCCAGTGCGATCAGACGTTTCACAATGTCTCCTCGGGGGTGGAGGTCGCGCGGGGCGGGTCAGCCCTTGGTGGCGCCCGCCGTGAGGCCGCCGATCAACTGCCGCTCGGCGACGGCGTAGAACGCGAGGGCGGGGACCATGGCGAGCACGATGTAGGCGAGGACGAGCGCGTAGTCGGTCGAGTACTGGCCCTGGAACTGCTGGACTCCGACCGGGATGGTCTGCCATTTCGGGTCGTTGAACACCAGCAGCGGCAGGAAGAAGTTGTTCCAGCTCGCTACGATCGCCAGCACCGACACCGTGCCGAGCGCCGGACGCGCCATCGGCAGCAGGATCTTCCAGAAGAAGCGGAACTTGCCGCAGCCGTCCATGACGGCCGCCTCCTCGACCTCCGCCGGGATGGTCCGGAAGAAGCCGCGCAGGATGATGATGGTCATGGGGAGCCCGAAGGCCGCCTGCGGGAGGATCACGCCGAGCGGGTTGTCGAGCAGGTCGAAGTTGCGCAGCAGCAGGAACAACGGCAGGACGGCCACGGCGAACGGGAACATGAGCCCGATCGTGAACAGCGTGTAGAACAGCTCCCTTCCCCGGAAGGCGTAGCGGGCCAGCACGAACGCCGCCATCGCGGAGGCCGCCACCGTGCAGCAGGTCGTGCCGATCGCGATGCCCGCACTGTTGGCGATCTGCCGCCAGAACATTCCGTCGCCGAGAATGCCGGTGTAGTTGCCGGCCTTCCAGTGTTCGGGCAGCCCGAACGGGTTGGTCGTCAGCTCGCCGGTGCTCTTGAACCCGGAGAGCACCGCGTAGACCAGCGGTACGACGACGAAGGCGCCGATCAGCCAGACCACGGCGTGCAGCGACAGGCCTCGTGCCGTCTTGCGTGCGTTCATCGGCCACCTCCCGAGGTGACGGCCCCGCTCAGGTCACGGCGGAGCACGTAGCGCTGGTAGAAGAGGGAGAAGACCAGGCTGATCATGAACAGGACCACGCTGATCGCACTGGCATAGCCGACCTGGTAGCGCTTGAACCCGAACTGGAACATCGAGATCGCCATGGTCTCGGACGAGTGGTTGGGGCCGCCCGCCGTCATGACCCACACCAGGTCGAAGAGTTGGATGGCGCCGATGATCGAAAGGAAGGCGCTGATCCGGATCGTCGGGCCGAGCAGCGGCAGCGTCACGTGCCGGAAGCGCTGCCATGCGCCCGCGCCGTCGATTGAGGCGGCCTCCAGGACCTCGCTCGGGATGCTCTGCAGTCCGGCGAGGAAGAGCATCATGTGGAAGCCGAAGTACTTCCAGGTCATGACCACGAACAGGGTCGGCATGACCGTCGAGGGATCCGCGAGCCACTTCCCCTGCAGCCCCTCCAGGCCGAGGGCGCCTGCGAGATGGTCGGCCATGCCGGCACCGGGAAGGAAGATCATGGTGAAGAGGACCGCCGTGACCACCTCGGACAGGATGTACGGCGCGAAGAACAGCATCCGGTAGACGGCCCGGCCGCGCAGCCGTTGGTTGAGCAGGACCGCGGTGAACAGCGCGAACGGCAACTGCACCGTGATCGACAGGGCGATCAGGTACAGCCCGCGCCTCAGATCGCCGAGGAAGACCTGATCGCGGAAGAGCGTGGCGTAGTTCTCGAGGCCGATGAAGTCGTCCAGGGGGCCGACCCCGCCCCACTTGAAGAAGCCCGTGTAGACGGCGACGACGATCGGCGCAAGGACGAAGACGAGGAAGAGGACCAGAGCCGGGACGAGGAACCAGGCGACCGACGCCCAGCTTCCCGACCCGCGCAGGAGCGGGCGCGCCGGCCGGGCGTGCGGGTGCGCCGGCACGGCTTCCTTCGTCCGCTCCTCGGTCAGGGTGGACACGGAGCTAGGCACCCTTCGCAGCATCGGTGATCGATTTCGTGACCTGCTCGGGCGTCTTCTTGCCCGCGATGAGGTCGGCGACGCTGTCGTTGACCTCCTGACCCACCGCGGGCGGGTAGGCCTGGTCGAGGAAGAGCTGGAAGCCCGTCGCCTTGACCAGGCTGTCGGCCACCACCTTTCTGTTGGGCTCGGTGAGCTGGCTCTCCGAGCCCTTGACCACCGGCAGGTAGCCGTTGGAAGCCAGCAGCTTGGACTCGTTCTCCAGTACGAAGAACTTCAGGAAGTCCAGCGCCTCCTTCGGGGCACCCTTGCGCAACGCGAAGCCGCTGCCACCGCCGAACACCTCGGCGGCCTGGCCGACGCCGCCGTCGACCGTCGGGAAGGGGAAGAAGCCCAGGTCCGCTCCGAGGTCCGCGCCAGCGTCCTTCTGTACCGACGGCGCCCACTGCCCCATCAGCTCCATGGCGGCCTTGCGGTTGCCCATGGTCGCGGCCTGGCCGCCGGGGGTGGAGTACCCGGCGCCGAGGAAGCCCGTCTGGAACGGCTGGAGGTCGACCAGTTCCTTGAGGTGGGTGCCCGCCTGGACGAAGCCGGCGCCGGTGAAGTCCTTGGTGGTCGCGGCCTGCTGCAGCGCGGGGAGGCCCGCGACGCGCATCGCGAGGTAGGCCCAGTAGTAGTGGCCCGGCCACTTCTCCTTGCCCGCGAGGGCGATCGGAGTGATGCCCGCCGCCTTGAGCTTCTTGACGTCTTCGAGGAACTCGGCCCAAGTGGCCGGCGGAGCGGTGATCCCGGCCTGGGCGAAGAGCTTCTTGTTGTACCAGAAGCCGACCATGCCGACGTCGTAGGGCACCCCGTAGGTCCGGCCCTCGAACTGGTAGGCCTGCAGCGAGACCGGGGTGAGTTCGGAGGACCAGCCGAGCGCCTCGGTGAGGTCCTCGACCAGCCCCGCGTCGATCTGCTGCCGCAGGACGCCGCCGCCCCAGGTCTGGAAGACGTCGGGGAGCTTGCCCGATGAAGTGTTGGCCGTGAGCTTGGACTTGAACGCCTCGTTCTCCAACGAGGTCGTCTTGATCGTGATGTTCGGGTGAGCGGCGGTGAACGCCGAGGAAATCTGCGGGAACAGGGACTTGCCCGGTTCCGTCGTGGCGATGTTCCACCACGCGAAGGTCACCTTGCCGTCGGCCGCCGACCCCGAGCCGGAGCCACCGCCGCCGCAGGCCGCGGTGAGCGAGACGGACAGAGCGGTCAGGCCCGAGAGCGCGAGGAAGCTTCGTCGACTCGGGGGGGTGCTGGCCATGGGACCTCCGGGATGGGGAATGCCGGTTCGCTTCGAAAATGTTTCGTAACATTCTCGAATTGGTGCTGCCACAAACTAGGAACGGGAAGCCCCCCGGTCAAGCCTTCTTACCGAATTTCCCTCCGCAGCAGCCGACTTATGGCTTGACAACCAGGTCGCGCCGACCGGAAACTCTTCGAAAGTTTGCGATACATGTCGCTCACACAAAGCGTCAGCGCGGAGGAGAGAATTGAGCGAGCAGCGCCCCACCCTGGCCGTCATCGCCGCGGAGGCGGGGGTCTCCCAGGCCACCGTGTCCAAGGTGGTCAACGGCCGCTCCGACGTCGCACCCGCGACACGCGAACGGATCGAGAGCCTGCTGCGCTCCCACAACTACCTCCACCCCGGCGCGCAGGCCAGAGCCCGCAGGTCCGGTCTGGTCGACCTGATCATCGGCGGTCTGGACAGTGCGTGGGCAGTGGAGATACTGCGCGGCGTAGAAGCCGAGTGCGCCCAGCGCAGCGTCGGCACCGTCGTATCGCTCGTCCCGCCGGGCGAGGCCACGCCTTCGAGTTGGGCCGCACTGCCGGTCCTGCACCACAGCGACGGCGTCATCCTCGTCACCGCGTCGGTCACCCAGGCCCAGCGCGCCCAGGTCGAACAGGCCGGGGTGGCACTCGTCGTCATCGACCCGATCGACCTGCCGGGCAACGGTGTCCCGAGCATCGGCGCGACCAACTGGGCGGGCGGCCTCGCCGCCACGGAACACCTGCTGGAGCTGGGGCACCGCCGGATCGCCGCGATCGGCGGGCGCAAGGAGATGCTCTGCAGCCAGGCCCGCATCGACGGGTACCGCGCCGCGCTGGAGCGGGCCGGGATCGAGGTCGACCGCGACCTGATCCGGTTCGGCGACTTCGGGCACGAGGGCGGGTTCCAGCGCGCCCGGGAACTGCTCGCCCTCCCCGAGCCGCCGACCGCCGTCTTCGCCGGCAGCGACCAGCAGGCGATGGGCGTCTACGAAGCCGCCCGGCAGGTCGGACTGAGTATCCCGCACGACCTCAGCGTGGTCGGCTTCGACGACCTGCCGATGTGCGAATGGCTGTCCCCGCCACTGACGACGGTGCGTCAGCCGCTGGAGGAGATGGGCCGGCTCGCCGCCCGCACACTCTTCCAGCTCCTGGACGGCCAGTCCCTGGTCAGCCCCCGGATGGAGCTCTCGACCGAGCTCAAGGTCCGGCTCTCCACCGCCCCGCCCCCTTCCTAGGCGGATCCGGCCTGAGCGACAAGACACCCCCTAGGAGAACTCCTTGACCGAGCCCTGGCGTGACCCCCTCATGCCCGTTTCCATACGCGTCGCCGATCTGCTGAAACGGATGACGCTGGAGGAGAAGGCGGGTCAGCTCGCCGGCTTCTGGGCGCTGCCCTCGGATCCAGGCGCACCCGTCGCGCCGATGGAGGACGACTCCGGCGAGTCGGCGCCCGGACTCGACGACATCGTCGCCCACGGCCTCGGCCAGCTCACCCGGGTGTACGGCACCGCGCCGATCACCGCGGAAGCCGGGATGGAGCGGCTCGCCTCGCTCCAGCGGCAGGTGACCGAAGCCGGCCGGTTCGGGATTCCGGCGGTCGCTCACGAGGAGTGCCTGACCGGCTTCATGACGTTCGGAGCGACGGTCTTCCCCGGGCCACTGGCCTGGGGCGCCTCCTTCGATCCCGGACTCGTGCGCCGGATGGCCGCCGCCATCGGCGCCGGGATGCGGCGGGTCGGCGTCCACCAGGGGCTGGCTCCCGTGCTCGACGTGGTCCGCGACTACCGGTGGGGCAGGACCGAGGAGTGCATCGGCGAGGACCCCTATCTCGTCGGAGCCATCGGCACCGCCTACGTACAGGGCCTGGAGGGCGCCGGGATCGTGGCGACGCTCAAGCACTTCGCCGGGTACTCGGCCTCGCGCGGCGGCCGGAACATGGCCCCCGTCGCCTCGGGACCGCGCGAGTTCGCCGACGTACTTGTCGAGCCCTTCGTACGGGCACTGCGCGAGGGGGGCGCCCGGTCGGTGATGAACAGTTACACCGACGTGGACGGCGTTCCGGTGGCCGGCGACGAACGACTGCTGACCGAACTGCTCAGGGGCGAGCTGGGGTTCGGCGGTGTGGTCGTCGCCGACTACTACGCCGTCTCCTTCCTGGAGACCCGGCACGGCGTCACCGGATCGCGGGGCTCGGCCGGCGCGCTGGCGCTGACCGCCGGAATCGACGTCGAGCTGCCCACCGCCCGGTGCTACGGCGAGCCGCTGACCGAGCTCGTACGGGCGGGAAGCGTGCCCGAGGAGCTCATCGACCGGGCCGCGCAACGGGTCCTGCTCCAGAAGGCCGAGCTCGGCCTGCTCGACCCCGACTGGGAACCCGTCAAGCCCGAGCCGGTCGACCTCGACCCGCCGGAGAACCGCGCACTGGCCAGGCTCCTGGCCGAACGGTCCACCGTGCTGCTCGCCAACGACGGCATCCTGCCGCTGCGGCCGTGCCGGGTCGCGATCAGCGGGCCCTACGCCGACGACCCCCAGTCCTTTCTCGGCTGCTACTCCTTCCCCAACCACGTCGCGCTCCCCGGCGACCTCGGGCTGGAGATCCCGACGCTCGGCGAGGCGCTCACCGCTGCCGGGTTCACGGTCACCGACGAGGAGCCTGACGTGAACCTGCTCGTGCTCGGGGACCGGGCCGGCATGTTCGGCCGGGGCACCTCCGGAGAGGGCTGCGACGCCGAGACCCTCGACCTGCCCGGCGACCAGGCCGCACTCGCCTCCGCCGTGCTGGACTCGCAGGTGCCGACCGTCATGGTCCTCGTCTCCGGACGGCCCTACGCGCTCGGCACGCTCGCCGAACGCGCATCGGCCGTGGTGCAGGCCTTCTTCCCCGGCGAGGAGGGCGGGACGGCGCTGGCCCGGATCATCAGCGGCGCCGCGGAACCGTCCGGGCGGCTGCCCGTCTCCATCCCCCGCCAGGTCGGCGGCCAGCCCGGCACCTACCTGCACGCCAGGCTCGGCGGGCACACCGACTGGAGCTCGGTGGACCCGACCCCGCTGTTCCCGTTCGGCCACGGGCTGAGCTGGACCAGCTTCACCTGCTCGGAGCTCTCCGTGGACCCCGTCGCCGCGACGGACGGGACCGTCGCCGTTTCGGTCACCGTACGCAACGTCGGCGAGGTGGCCGGGACCGAAGTGGTCCAGCTGTACCTCTCCGACCCCGTGGCGTCCGTCGTCCGGCCGCAGCGGTGGCTCGCCGGATTCGCCAGGGTCGAACTGGGGCCGGGCGCCGCCTCCCGGATCACCTTCTCGGTCCATGCCGACCGGACCTCCTTCACCGGGCTCGACCTGCGCAGAAGGGTGGAGCCCGGGGAGATCGGCGTGGCCGTCGGACGGTCCAGCGGCGATCTTCCGCTCCACGGCTCCTTCACTCTGGAAGGCCCCGTACGCCATCCCGCGGACGACCGGGTGCTGTCCGTGCCGGTCGAGATCGTCCCGGCTCCATGAGCGGTTGCTTCGGTGATCCCGTGCTGCCCGGGTTCCGGCCCGACCCGTCCGTCTGCCGGGTGGGAGCGGACTACTACCTGGTGACGTCCAGCTTCGAATGGTTCCCGGGCCTTCCCGTGTTCCACAGCCGCGACCTCTTGAACTGGCGGCGCATCGGCTCCGCGCTCGACCGGGCGTCCCAGCTCGACCTCGACGGGTGCGAGCCCTCCCGGGGTCTGTTCGCACCGACGATCCGGCACCATGACGGGGTCTTCCACCTCGTCTGCACGCTGATGGACGGCCCGGGCCATTTCGTCGTCACCGCGACCGACCCGGCGGGGCCGTGGTCGGAGCCCCACTGGTTGGAGGGCGAGGGCTTCGACCCGTCGCTGTTCTTCGACGACGGGCCCGACGACGGGGAGGGCGAGGGGGACGAGGGCGACGGCGACGGCGACGGCGACGGCCGGGCCTGGTTCACGGCGGCACGAGTCGTGGACGAAGCCGCGGGCCGCACCGAGATATGGATGCGCGAGTACCTTCCCCGGGAACGACGGCTGACGGGACCCGAGCACGTCCTGTGGTCGGGGAGCCACCCCGGCGCCCGATGGTCGGAAGCCCCGCACCTCTACAAGACCGGCGGCACCTATCTCCTGGTCACCGCCGAGGGGGGCACCGATGTGGAGCACAGCGTGGTGGCCGCCCGCGCCGCCCGCGTGACCGGCCCCTACAAGGGCGCCCCCGGCAATCCGGTACTACCGCCCGCCAAAGGTCCGGTCACCTGCACCGGGCACGCCGACCTCGTCCAGACCCCGAACGGCGACTGGCGCGCCGTCCTCCTGGGCGTCCGCCCCGGCTCCGCCCTCGGCCGCGAGACCTTCCTCAGCCGGATCACCTGGGACGCGGGCTGGCCGGTCTTCTCCCCCGTCGACCACACGGACCTCCGCCTCCCCGTCCAGGACGACTTCGCCACGCTCGGCGCGGACTGGAGCATCCTGCGCACGCCGCGGGAGCGGTTCTGGACCACCGGCGACGGGCTCCGCCTCGAGCTCCGCCCCGATCGCCTCGGCGAACGCACCACCCCGTCCCTCCTGGCCCGCCCCCAGGAGCAGCCCGACTGCGACGTCTCCACCGAGCTGCACTTCACCCCCACCGCACCGGAGGAACAGGCCGGCCTCGCGGTGGTCTTGGACGACGACACCCATCTCCTCTTCCTCCGCACCGCGGAAGGACTCAGCCTCCGCCGCGGGGCCGAGGTCCTGGCCGCCCTGCGCGTCCCTGCGGGCCCCATTCGCCTGGGGGTCCGAATCCGCGGGTTCAGCCACACCTTCGCCCACACGGCACCCGGCGGAGCCTGGCAGGACCTGGCCACCGTCGAAGCCACCTTCCTCACCCCGCTGTTCACCAGCATCCAGCTCGGCCTCTACGCCACCTCCAACGGCCGTCCCTCCAGCAACCAAGCCCACTTCACACGTTTCGACATCACTTACCCGAGCCCACAGGAACCGCCGGGCAGGCGGTGACACCGCCGACGCCGCGGGCAGGTGGCAATCAGCCTCCACCACCTGCCCGTTCGCACCCCCACCTCCCGCCTAGTGCTGCGACCGGAAAGGTTCACCGGGTCACGGCGCCCGGCACGGCAAACCTTCCCGGCCACAGCACTAGCCGACCCCGTTGACCTCGGGGTACGTGGCCGCGATGCACCTCGCCGGAGCGGATCGACTGCCCGGACCAGCAGCGCGCGGAGTGCGGGACGGCCTCGTCGCCGCCGCCCGTCGAAGGTATTGACAGGCCAATTGTGAGCGTTAACACTCGTGCGCAGCAGGCGGCTGCCGCACCGACCTCGCTGCCGCCTGCCGACGCCCGACAGCCCTTGTGCGCGGCACCTCATCCCCCACGGACCATGGAGTTCGCCATGCCGGTTCCGCCCTTCAGCCGCCGCTCCATGATCAAGGCGACCGGTGTCGCGGCCGTAGCCGCAGCTGTCGGCCCCGTACTGAACACCGTCTCCGCGGCGGCGCAGACGCCCCCGGTCAGGTCCGACATCGGAGTGTCGGCGTTCCCGTTCGACCTGGGTCAGGTCCGGCTCACCAGCAGCCGCTGGCTCGACAATCAGAACCGCACCCTGGCCTATCTCCGCTTCATCGACGTCGACCGCCTGCTGTACAACTTCCGCTCCAACCACCGGCTCTCCACCAACGCCGCGGCCCCGACCGGAGGATGGGACGACCCGGCGTTCCCCTTCCGCACCCATGTGCAGGGCCACTTCCTCACGGCATGGGCCCAGGCCTACGCCGCGGTCGGGGACACCACCTGCCGAGACAAGGCCGACCGCATGGTGGCCGAGCTCGCCAAGTGCCAGGCCAACAACTCCACCGCGGGCTTCTCCGCCGGCTACCTGTCGGGCTTCCCCGAGGCCGACTTCACCAACCTCGAAGCAGGCACGCTGAAGAACGGGAACGTCCCGTACTACTGCGTCCACAAGACCATGGCCGGTCTGCTCGACGTGTGGCGCCTCATCGGCAACACGCAGGCCCGTGACGTGCTCCTCGCGCTCGCCGACTGGGTCGACCGGCGCACCGCCGCGCTCAGCCGGAGCACGATGCAGTCGTTGATGGGCGTGGAGTTCGGCGGCATGAACGAGGTACTGGCCGACCTCCACCAACAGACCGGCGACGCACGCTGGTTGACCACCGCCCAGCGGTTCGACCACGCGGCGGTCTTCGACCCCCTCGCCGCGAATCTGGACCAACTGGGCGGTCTGCACGCCAATACGCAGGTGCCCAAGTGGATCGGAGCCGTCCGCGAGTACAAGGCCACCGGGACGACCCGCTACCGCGACATCGCCGCCAACGCGTGGACGATCTGCACCACCTCGCACACCTACGCCATCGGCGGCAACAGCCAGGCGGAACACTTCCGGGCCCCGAACGCCATCTCCGGCTTCCTCGTCGACGACACCTGCGAGCTCTGCAACTCGTACAACATGCTCAAGCTCACCCGAGAACTGTGGCAGCTGGACCCCGGCCGGGCGTCGTACTTCGACTTCTACGAGAAGGCCCTGCTCAACCACGTCATCGGCGCCCAGAACCCGGCCGACCCGCACGGGCACGTCACCTACTTCACCCCCCTCAACCCGGGCGGCCGCCGCGGCAGGGGCCCGGCGTGGGGCGGCGGCACCTGGAGCACCGACTACGGCACGTTCTGGTGCTGCCAGGGAACGGGCATCGAGTCCCACACGAAGCTGATGGACTCCGTCTACTTCCACGACGGCGGCACCACCCTCACCGTGAACCTGTTCCTCCCCTCCGTCCTGGACTGGACTCAGCGAGGCATCACCGTCACCCAGACCACCTCCTATCCGGCCGACGACACCACGACGCTCAAGGTCACCGGCGGCATGGGCGGGACCTGGTCGATGCGCGTCCGCATCCCCGGATGGACTTCGGGCGCCACCCTCAGCGTCAACGGCGTTGCCCAGAGCGTCACGGCCAGTCCGGGCACCTACGCCACGCTCACCCGGTCCTGGGCCTCCGGCGATACGGTCACCGTGAAGCTGCCCATGCGCGTGGCCCTCCAGGCCGCCAACGACAGCCCTGGTATTGCGGCGATCACCTACGGCCCCGCCGTCCTCGCCGGCAACTACGGCAGCACCAAACTGTCTTCCCTCCCGACCCTGGACGCCTCCTCGATCACCCGAACCAGCAGCACCTCCCTCGCCTTCACGGCCACCGCCGACGGGACGAAGGTCGGTCTCGCCCCCTTCCACGACGCCCAGGGTTTCAACTACACCGTCTACTGGCGGACGGACACTCCCGGCTTCCGTCTCGTCAACGCGGCCAGCGGACTCGTCCTCGGCATCCGTGACATGTCCACCGCCGACGGGGGCCTCGCCCTGCAGTGGGCCGACTCCGGCACCGCCGACCACAATTGGCTCCTTCTCGTCGACGGCACCGCACTGCGGCTGCGCAACCTCAACAGCGGCAAGGTCCTCGGCGTGAAGGACATGTCCACCGCCGACAACGCCCCGATCCTCCAATGGGCCGACACCGGCACCCCCGACCACCGGTGGACCGTCGTCGACGCCGGCAACGGGTACCACGAGCTTCACAACGTGCACACCGGCAAGCTGCTCGGCATCGAAGGCGGCGCCACCGCCAACGGCGCCGCGGCCGTACAAGTGCCCGACACCGGAGCCTCCGCCAGCCAGTGGCAGTTCGTCCCCGACGGCGCCAGGCGCATCCAGAGCGTCGCCAGCGGGCGGGTACTCGGTGTGCGGGACATGTCCACCGCCGACGGCGGCCTCGCCGTCCAGTGGGACGACAACGGCACCGCCGACCACCTCTGGACGGCCGTCGTCGACACCGGCGGCCACCTGCGCCTGCGCAACTCCCACAGCGGCAAGGTCCTCGCCGTGGAGAACGGCGGCACCGCCAACGGCGCCCGGATCGTCCAGTGGGCGGACAACGGCACCGCCGACCACCGGTGGCGCCTGCGCCACGGCGGCGGCGACACCTTCAAGATCCAGTGCGCCAACAGCGGCCGCGTCCTCGGCGTCTCCGGCGCCTCCACCGGCCAGGGAGCACAGGCCGTCCTCTGGGACGACAACGGCACCAACGACCACCTGTGGCGATTCATCTGACCCCGTTGACCCCGCCGACCTCGCGCCGGGTCCCCCAACCGCCACAGGCCGCTCGCGGCGAAGGGAACTCGGATGGGAGGCGCTCGGGTCAGATCGGGCCGATTCTGCCGGAAGCGCCCACCGGTCAGGCGGACGCGGGCAGATCGGGGGCGGACTCGCGCACAGTCAGGCGGGTCGGGAGGATCAAGGGGCTGGGGCGGTGTCCTTCGATGGCACTGACCAGCATCCTGGCCATCTCCTGCCCCAGCGCCCGTACCGGCTGATGGACCGTGGTCAGCGGCGGGCTGGTGTGCCGGGCGCTCGCCAGGTCGTTGAAGCCGATCACCGCGACGTCCTCGGGCACCCGGAGTCCCCGTTCCCGCAAGGTGCGCAGCGCGCCGATGGCCATCGCGTCGGAGGCCGCGAACACCGCGTCGGGATCGGGGTGCGCCCGGAGCAGCCGCTCCATCGCCTCGGCGCCGCCCTCCTCGGTGAACTGCCCGGGCTCGACCCCCAGCAGGGGCAGGCCGGACAAGGTCAGACCGTCGGTGAACCCCTGCTCCCGCGCGACCGCGGCCCTGGCGTCCACCTGGCCGGTGATCATGACGGGCCGTCGGCGGCCCGTACGCGCGAAGTGCTCGGCGGCCAGGCGGGCACCGCCCCGGTTGTCGGCGTCCACGTACCACGTGGGCTCCCCGATGAGCGGGAGCCCGCCGAAGACCACGGGCAGATCGACCTCCTCGCCCAGGCGGCCCAGCGGATCGTCACCCCGCAGCGCCATCAGCATGACGCCGTCGGCCCGGCGGGAGCGCAACAGCCGCTCGAACCTCTCCCGGCCGCGCGGGGTGTTGGCCAGCAGCAGGATCAGTTCCAGCTCGGTCTGCTCCAGCGCCGCGCTGACGCCGACGATGACCTCCGCGAAGAACGGGTCCGCGAACAGCCCCGGTTCGTCGCTGGAGAGCGCCAGCACCACCGCTCCGACCTTGCGGGTCGCGAGGGCCTGCGCGGACGGATTGGGCACGAAGTCCAGCTCGCGCACCGCCCGTTGGACCGCCTCACGCTTGGCGCGGCTGACGTGCGGGGCGTTGTTGATCACCCGGGAGGCCGCGGTGCGCGACACACCGGCGCGTGCGGCCACCTCGTCGAGGGTCGGCATGCGCTTGGGTGACGGCTCCATGGAAGAACTGCTCCTCGGGCTCACGCGGACGGTGGACGGCGGACAGCGAACAGCGAACAGCGAACAGCGAACAGCGGCCATGATTCCATGCACCGCCCGACTTCGGACCTGCACTCGGACGTCGTCCTCGGTCTCGATCTGGTAGCGCTTCCAACCAATGACGCCATACCGGCCACGCCGGTAATTCCGCGTTCAACCACTTGACACACCCCGGTTACGGCCCCAATCATCCCCTCAGCGCGATTCGACCCCACACCAAAACTGGAAGCGCTTCCACTTCCCCACCCCCACCGGAGGAAGAACCATGCGCAAGTCCGTCCGAGCCGCATCCGCCCTGCTGGCCGGTGCCCTCACCGCCGGTCTCTCCCTGCTCAACGCCGGCCCGGCCTACGCCGCCGACCCGACCACCATGACCAGCGGCTTCTACACCGACCCCGACAACTCCGCCCTGCGGTGGACCAACGCGAACGCCGGAGACGGGCGGGCGGCGGCGATCCGGACGTCCATCGCCAACACCCCGGCGGCCCGCTGGTTCGGCAACTGGAGCGGCGACATCGGCGCCGCCACCGGCGCCTACGTCGGCCGCGCGGACTCCTACGACAAGTTGCCGGTCCTGGTCGCGTACAACATCCCCAACCGGGACATCTGCGCCGGCCAGTCCGGCGGCGGCGCCGGGAGCCGCGCCGCGTACGACGCCTGGATCGCCGCCTTCGCCAGTGGCATCGGCAGCCGCCCGGCCGTCGTGGTCCTCGAACCCGACGCGCTCGGCCACGAGAGCTGCATGACGGCCACTCAGATCGCCGAGCGCAACGCCATGTTGAAGAACGCGATCGCCCAGTTCAACGCCAAGGCACCCAACACCTGGGTCTACCTCGACGCAGGGAACCCCGGCTGGGTCGGCGCCTCGACCATGGCGCAGCAGCTCGCCACCGCCGGGGTCAGCGGGGCGCGGGGCTTCGTGCTGAACGTCTCCAACTACTTCACCACCGACCAGAACACCTCGTACGGCAACGCGGTCAACTCCGCCCTGGCCTCCTACGGCTACACCAAGCCGTTCGTCGTCGACACCAGCCGCAACGGCAACGGCTCCAATGGCCAGTGGTGCAACCCCGCCGGCCGCCGGATCGGCACTCCCACCCAGCGCGGCGGCGGCGCCGAGATGCTGCTATGGATCAAGGTCCCCGGCGAGTCCGACGGCAACTGCGGTGTCGGGTCCGGTTCCTCGGCCGGACAGTTCCTGCCGGAGGTCGCCTACAAGATGATCTACGGCTACTGACCCGCCCCCACCCCCCTTCCCTCGCCGAAGACCGGGCCCCTGCGCCGGGCGAGCCCAGCGGTCCGACGCCAGGGCCCGGCACCCGAGCAGCCCTACCGAAGGAACCCCGTGCGCATCCCCCTGCACCGATCAGTCCCGGCAGCGAGCGCGCTCACGCTGCTCTTCGGCGCCGTCACCCCGGCCTCCGCCGCCGAGGCGGGCTCCCACACGCTTCCCGCCAACACCCGCTTCTACGTCGATCCCGACAGCGACGCGGCCCACCAAGCCGTCACCGACCTCATCCACCGGGACTTCGAGGACGCCAAGTCGATGGCGAAGCTGGCCAGTTGGCCGGAGGCCGCCTGGTTCACCGACGGCACCCCGGAGCAGGTCGAATCCCGCGTACGCGACCTCGTGCGCCGGGCCGAACGGACCCGGACCGTTCCCGTTCTGGTGGCCTACGACATCCCGCTGCGCGACTGTTCCCAGTACTCCTCCGGCGGTGCGCGGTCAGACGCCGAGTACCAGGCCTGGATCAGCGCCTTCGCCCGGGGGATCGGCCGCAGCAAGGCCGTCGTCATCCTCGAACCGGACGGGCTGGCCAACCTCCCCTCCGACTGCGGGCCCGACAGCGACCCCACCGGCGCGATCACCACCGGACGCTACGCCGACCTCACCCACGCGATCGACGCCCTGGAGCGGCAGCCGAACAGCGTGGTCTACCTGGACGCCGGCAACAGCCACTGGCGCAGCGTCGGCGACGTCGCACAACGCCTCCTCCAGGCAGGTGTCACCCGTACCCAGGGCTTCTCCCTGAACGTCTCCAATTATCTGGCCACCGATCTGTCCACCCACTACGGCACCTGGGTCTCCCAGTGCCTGTGGTTCGCAACCAAGGGCCCGGACTGGGCCAAGGGGCACCCCGATTGGTGCGCGAGCCAGTACTACTCCCCCGCGGCACCGAACGACGGGCAGCCGGGGAACGCCGTGAACGTGGACGACCCGTCCACCTGGCACTGGACCGACCTGTGGTTCCAGCGGAACGTCGCCGCCCCGCCCGCCCAGGAGCTCACCCATCTCGTCGTGGACACCGGCCGCGACGGCCGGGGCGCCTGGACCCCGCCCGCGGGCAAGTACAGCGGCGATCCGCAGACCTGGTGCAACGCTCCCGGTCGCGGCATCGGGGCCCGGCCGACCGCGAACACCCGTGTCCCGCTCGTGGACGCCTACCTGTGGATCAAGACCGTCGGCCAGTCCGACGGCGAGTGCAACCGCAGCATCCCGGGCGGCACCATCGACCCGGAGTACGGCGTCGTCGATCCCGCGGCCGGTGTGTGGTGGCCGGAGCAGGCCAAGTCCCTCGTTCGCAACGCCGCCCCCGCACTGGAGTTCAACACGGCCCTGCGCTGACCGGAGACGCGAACTGAAGGAATTACCCGTTCATGGCGGAATCCCGCATGGCGGGATCTCGCCTAGCGGCCGCCGTTCTGATTTCGTCTGAGCTTCGGCAGCAGCCCAGTCGAGCGATCCTCATCGAAATATTTTCGATGAGGATCGCTCTATGAAAAGCGGCTATCGGGCTATTCAGAGGGACCGAATTCTCGAAAGCCTTTCGAAAGTCTTGACATGTTTCTGTCGTGTTTCCAGACTGAAGCCCGAGGCGGTACCCCCGCCTGTGTCCGGGTGCTGGGTTCCGGCCTTGGATCTTTACGCCCCGGCTGTGAGCGTCCTTTGCCAATGGACGCGGGGTCGTTCGCGCGGATTGTCCCTGCCGCGCTCCAATCCCTTCCGTGATTTCTGTCCTGGAGGCTCTTTCATGGGCTCAAATGCCATTCCCCCATCCACCGTCCGCCGGAAGGTCGGCGTTCTTCGTACGGCGCTGGTCGCCGGCGCCCTCGCTTCGGCCGCCGTGCTGGTGGCTCCGCCGGCCTCACACGCCGCCGCGAACACGCTCGGTGGCGCCGCGGCGCAGAGCGGCCGCTACTTCGGCACCGCCGTCGCCTCGGGCAGGCTGGGCGACTCGGCGTACACGACGATCGCGGGCCGCGAGTTCAACATGGTGACCCCCGAGAACGAGATGAAGATCGACGCCACCGAACCCCAGCAGGGCCAGTTCAACTTCGCCGCAGGTGACCGCGTCTACAACTGGGCGGTGCAGAACGGCAAGCAGGTACGCGGCCACACCCTGGCCTGGCACTCGCAGCAGCCCGGCTGGATGCAGAACCTCAGCGGCAGCACGTTGCGCCAGGCGATGACCAACCACATCAACGGCGTGATGGCCCACTACAAGGGCAAGCTCGTCCAGTGGGACGTCGTGAACGAGGCCTTCGCCGACGGAAGTTCGGGGGCCCGGCGCGACTCCAACCTGCAGCGCTCCGGCAACGACTGGATCGAGGTCGCCTTTCGCACCGCGCGCGCCGCCGACCCGTCCGCCAAGCTCTGCTACAACGACTACAACGTCGAGAACTGGACCTGGGCGAAGACACAGGCCATGTACGCCATGGTCCGGGACTTCAAGCAGCGCGGAGTGCCGATCGACTGCGTCGGCTTCCAGTCCCACTTCAACAACGACAGCCCGTACAACGGCAACTTCCGCACCACACTGCAGAGTTTCGCCGCCCTCGGCGTCGACGTGGCCGTCACCGAACTCGACGTCCAGGGCGCGTCGGCCACGACCTACGCCAACGTGACCAACGACTGCCTGGCCGTCCCGCGCTGCATGGGCATCACCGTCTGGGGTGTGCGCGACACCGACTCCTGGCGGTCGGAGCAGTCGCCGCTGCTGTTCGACGGCAACGGCAACAAGAAGCCCGCCTACACCTCCGTGCTGGGCGCGCTCAACGCCGGTTCCTCCACCCCCACCCCGACCCCCACGCCCGGTTCCGGACAGGTCAAGGGCGTCGGTTCGGGCCGCTGCCTGGACGTGCCCGGCGCCGGCACCACCGACGGCACCCAGCTCAACCTGTGGGACTGCAACAACCGCACCAACCAGCAGTGGTCCTACACCGCCGCGGGCGAGCTCAGGGTCTACGGCGACAAGTGCCTGGACGCCGCCGGCACCGGTAACGGCACCAAGGTCCAGATCTACAGCTGCTGGGGCGGCGACAACCAGAAGTGGCGCCTCAACTCCGACGGATCCATCGTCGGGGTCCAGTCCGGCCTCTGCCTGGACGCCGCCGGCACCGGCACCGCCAACGGCACCCTGATCCAGCTCTACTCCTGCTCGGGCGGCAGCAACCAACGCTGGACCCGCACCTGACGAACCGTCACGGCGAAAGGGTGAACCGTGGAACCGATGAAGACCTACGGTGCGGCCTCCCCCGCCCCTCCACGAAGGCATCCCTGGTGGCCCCGGTTGGCCGCCGTGGTGGCGGCGACGCTCGCGATCGGCATGCTCTTCGCGGTGAAGCCGGCGCCCGCCGAGGCGGCGACGGTGGACGGCAATGCCTGGTACGTCCTGATCAATCGCAACAGCGGCAAGGCGTTGGACGTCTACGGCGCGTCCACCGCCGACGGCGCGCGGGTCAGTCAGTGGACGCGCAACGACGGAGCCAACCAGCAGTGGCAGTTCGTGGACTCCGGCGGCGGCTTCTACCGGCTCAAGGCCCGGCATTCGGGCAAGGTCCTCGACGTGGCCGGCGCCTCGACCGCCAACGGCGCCGCGATCACGCAGCGGACCGACGGCAACGCGGCCAACCAGCAGTTCCGACTGGCCGACTCCGACGCGGGCCACGTCCGGCTGATCAACCGCACCAGCGGCAAGGCCGTCGAGGTGCAGGGCGCTTCCACCGCCGACGGCGGCAACGTCGTCCAGTACGGCGACTGGGGCGGCGCCAACCAGCAATGGCAGCTGGTCAAGCTGTCGTCCGGCGGCGGCGGATGCGGCAGCGCCCCGACGCTGGCGAGCGGTACGCACACGATCCAGAGCGGCGGCAAGAGCCGCAGCTTCATCCTCAGGGTTCCCGACAACTACTCCACCAGCCATCCCTACCGGCTGATCTTCGCGTTCCACTGGCGGGGCGGAACCGCCGGCGACGTCGCCTCGGGCGGAACGAGCGGGAGCGCCTGGTCCTACTACGGCCAACAGGAGCAATCCAACAACAGCGCGATCCTCGTCGCCCCCCAGGGCCTCGACAACGGCTGGGCCAATCCGGGCGGTGAGGACGTCACCTTCGTCGACGACATGATCCGGCGGATCGAGGGCGGCCTCTGCGTCAACCCGGCGCAGCGTTTCGCCACCGGTTTCAGCTGGGGCGGCGGAATGAGCTACGCACTCGCATGTACCCGGGCGAACGTCTTCAGAGCCGTCGCGGTCATGTCCGGCGCCGAGATCAGCGGGTGCAGCGGCGGCACCCAGCCCATCGCCTACTTCGGAATCCACGGCGTCAGCGACTCCGTCCTCAACATCGCGCAAGGAAGGTCCCTGCGCGACAAGTTCGTCAGCAACAACGGCTGCACTGCACAGAGCCCGCGCGAGGCCGCGCCGGGCAGCCGTACGCACATCACCACCACCTACTCGGGCTGCCGTGCCGGATACCCGGTCCAATGGGCCGCGTTCGACGGAGGCCACTTGCCCGGTCCGGTCGACGGCTCCTCCAACGAGAGCGGCGTCACCACCTGGACCAAGGGAGAGATCTGGAGGTTCTTCGCACAGTTCTAGCGACACAGTTCCAGCGACACGCCCGCACCATGGAGTGGAGCCAGGATCATCCTGGCTCCACTCCGTCGTGTCCACCGATCGCAGCGCTTCCCGCAAGACACCTTCGACAGTACGGTCGCGCGCACCACCTACGGCCGACGGAGGATTCCGCATGTCCGCACGCTGCTTCGAGCACTACGCGCCCGGTCAGCACGGCCGGCTGCCGCTGCCCCGGCTGGACCTAGTGCTGCGACCGGGAAGGTTCACCGGGAGCGGCCCACCGCACCAGGGTTTCCGGTGCGGCGGGCCGGCAGCAGGGCGTGGTGGGCGTTCAGGAGCAGAGCGCACCATTGAGCGTGTAGCGCGCCGGGATCGCATTGGTGCCCGAATACGTCGCCTGGAAGCCGAAGCCCACGCTGCCGCCGGACTCCAGCGTGCCGTTCCACCCGGCGTCCCGGGCGGTGACCGTACTGCCCGACTGGGTCACCGTGGCGTTCCAGCCGTTGCTGATCCGCTGATCACCCGCGAAGCTCCAGCCGAGGGTCCAGCCGGAGATCCTCGAGGTGCCGGTGTTCTTCACGGTCACCGTCGCGGTGAAACCGTTGCCCCAGGAGTTGTCGATCCGGTACGCCACCGTGCAGGCGGCCGCCGACGCGTCGTCGTCCGCCTCCGTCGCCGTGAACGCCGCCGACTGCACGCCAGGGCCCCCGACCGTGAAGGTCGCGCTGCCCGAAGACGCGTCGGAGTCCTGCGCGGCGAGGACCGAAACCTGCTGCGCCGTCGCCCAGTTGGCCGGGCTGAAGACCAGGGTTGCGGCTGCCGACAGGTCCTCGTCGCCGGAGCTCCGGGCCACCGTCACCGTCACGTTCTGCGCGGGCGCGGCCGAGAGCCGCACGCCCGCCGTCGCCGAGCCGCCCTCCGGGACCGTCACGGCCGCAGGCGCCACCTGGACCACGGGCGCCGCCGGGGCACCGCGCCGCTCGGCCGCGAAGGCCGCCAGCCAGGCCAGCGAGGCGTTCCAGTTGATGGCCACCTCGTTCGTGGAGTACGAGCCGATGTCGTCCACGTAGCACGCCGCCGGTGCGCAGCCCGTCAGCTTCTCCTTGGCCACCGGGTCCTCCAGACCGGCGTTCGGCCCTCCCGCGAAGGAACCGGCCGGCGGGTGCGGCAGCGAGGCGTCGTTCTGATGCGCCCAGAACCGGTGGTGCTGGTTCTCGGAAGTGCGGTCGCCGTAGCCGGTGACGTAGGAGAGGTCGAGCACGTTACGGCCGAGCAGGTAGTCCAATGCCTCCAACGCTCCTGAGCGGTAACGCTGTTGGCCGGTGATCTCGTACGCGACGGCCAGCACCATCGCGTTGTTGGTGACGGCACTGTTGGAGCCCCACACGTACCCGGTGGCGGCGAGCGGCACCGCGTAGCCCTGCCCCGACATCGTGGACAGGTGGCCGTCGGCCGCCGTGGTCAGCAGGCCGCGCAGCCGCGTCACGTCGTCGGCGGGCAGGCCCGCGCCGGGGACGGTGGCGAGGGTGATGCGGCCGAGCGTCGCGGTGCCGCCCCACCAGAACGCGTCGACGGGCTTGGCGTGGTGCGGGGAGGAGGTGACGGCGTCCCGGTACTGGGACTCGCCGGTGGTGGCCAGGAGTTCCGCCGCCGCCCAGTAGAACTCGTCGGAGACGTCGGCGTCCTCGTACGCCCCGCCGCCGGTGCTGTCGCTCGCCAGGGCGAGCACGTTCGGATTCGCCTTGGCGGCCGTCCAGGCCCGGCGGGCCGCGTCCAGGCAGCGCGCGGAGAACGCGGCATCGTACGGCGCGTACACCCGGGCACACTGCGCGGCCGAGGCCGCCAGGTTCAGCGTCGCGGCAGTCGACGGCTTGTGCAACTCCCGCTGCTCGGCGTCCAGTTCCGGCCGGGTCGGCAAGGCGGTCCACTTGGCATCGTGCATCTTGTGGAAGGCCATCCCGGCCATCGGCTTCCCGGCCGGGACCTGCATCCGCAGCAGGAACTCCAACTCCCAACGTGCCTCGTCCAGTACGTCCGGCGTCCCGTTTCCGCGCTCCGGCACCCGCAGCGTCGCATCGCCGAGGGCCGCATCGCCGCCCGAACGGCGAGCCCGCTCGAAGGAGTTGACCATCTCCCAGACCGAGATGCCGCCGTTGACCACGTACTTGCCCTGGTCGCCCGCGTCGTACCAGCCGCCGCGCACGTCCAGTTGGTAGTCGCACACCCCGGCTTGGCAGGGGACGGCGGTGTCGCCCTTGTTCGGGGCGACGCCCAGGTGCCCGGCGGGGCGGGCGTACGCGCTGCCGCCCACCAGGGCAGCATCGATCGCGATGCCGCTGCGCTGCTGGTAGAAGAACGACATGCTGTCGGCCCGCAGTCCGTCGTACAGCGAGGCGGAGATGCCGAAGGGGTGGCTGGTCCGGCCGTCGACGACCAGGGTGAAGCCTGTGCCGGTGCCGGTGTACGCGCCGAAGTCAACCAGGTGCGTGGACTGGCCGGACGCCTGGTCGGCGCCGCGCACCACGGTGGCGCCCGAAGCGGCCACGGTGCCGGAAGCGTCGCGCAACAGCCAGGCGAGCGGGGCGGTCGCGGAGCTGGCCACGGTGGCCCGCTTGGGGCCGTCGGGCAGGTAGCCGAGCTGGTTGACCCGGACGGGCGAGTCGGCAACGGCGGCCGCGGTGGCGGCAGCCGCGACCGGAACGGTCAGGGCGGTCGCGGACAGGGCGCCGACCGCCAGCGCGAAGCCGGCGAGCACTGCGGCCGCGCGACGTGGCACGCCGCGGGCGGAGGTGACAGGAGGCACGGTGAAGCCTTCCTCGGTGGATGAGGGGCAGAGTGGGAGCGCTCCCAATCAAGCCAGGCCCCTGCCGGACCCGTCAAGCCACCGGTACGAACCGGTAGTCGAGCGAACCGCACCCGAGACCGGGCCGACTGCCACCACAGCTCCGGCACACGTGCACGGGTGGCCCGAAACCGACGACCAGAGGTGACGTCGGCCCCGCGGAGCAGACTCGTCCGCCCCAACCCCCAACCGCTGAGCCACGCGCACCGCCCGCCGGGATCAGGGGATGCCTGGTCGATCAGGGTCGGATAGGCCTGGCCGGCTGGTGTCGTGGATTGCAGGGCGACCGTCGACAACCTGGCAAGGCGAGGCAAGGCGCGGCGCGGCACCAGCCGACCTTGCTCCACCAGACACTCCCCAGTGCCGTGGCCGGAAAGGCTTGCCGGTCGCGGCTTCCGGTGTGGTGCATCGCAAGGCGGAGGCCCACGTCTCGTACTGGACGTACTTGCGCAGTCCGACAACGCGGCGAGGTCCCGAGCCGGGCGCCGTGGCCCGGTGAACCCTTCCGGTCACAGCACCGGGCCGGTCGGCCACGCGCATGCCTGGGCGTCGACGGACGGCCGGCCAGTCGTGCACCACGTGGAGTCGGCGTCCGTCCGGGAAGGTGCCGGTCGCGGCGGCAGGGACACGGACAGGTCGCGCCTGCCGCCGCCGGGCGTCGGCGCCAGCCGGTCAACGTCGGCCGGTCGGCCGGTGACCGGGCAAGGTCGCACCCCGGCACCGGGCCGACCCAGGCGATCCGGCCCGCGCCGCCGCAGCGGGTGACGAGGGCGGGCCGACAACAGATGTGCAGGTAGTCGCACTCGGTCGGCACCGCAGCCTCGGCGACTGCGAAGGGTCTACCCACCGGGGGCGAGGTCACGCGGAGCGGGCGACGAACCTCCCGGCCGCCCGACACCCCTCACCGCCGGCGGAGCCGCGGATCGGCGTCCGCCTGCTGCAGGTCGCCGCACCGCGAGGTGGGGGGCCTCAGACGCCCGGGGCGTTGCCGTAGTAGGCGTCCGGTCCGTGCTTGCGGGTGAAGTGGCGTTCCAGTAGATGCCTCGGCGGTTCGGAGGTGTCTCCGAGGCGGGAACCCAGGGCCAGCGTGTGCAGCGCCATCTCCGCCACGGCCTCGCAGACGATGGCGTTCTCCAGCGCGGCCTTCGCGGTGGCTCCCCAGGTGAACGGACCGTGCCGTGAGACGAGCGCGCCGGGGACCTCGTCGGCCCGGCGGGGGTCGCCGTCGAGATGGGCGACGATCACCTGTCCGGTGTTGTACTCGTAGTCCTGCGCGCACTGCTCGGCGGTGAGGTCCGCCGTCACGGGGACGGGGCCGTTGAAGGTGTCGGCGTGCGTCGTGCCGAGCACGGGGATCGGGCGGCGCGCCTGGGCGAAGGCGACGGCGTGCGTCGAGTGCGTGTGGGTGACGCCGCCGATGGAGGGGAAGGCCCGGTAGAGGCACCGATGCGTTTCGGTGTCGGTGGACGGCCGGAGGTGTCCGTCGACGACCCGCCCGTCCTCCAGCGCCACCACCACCAGGTCGTCCTCGGTGAGGTCGGCGTAGGAGACCCCGGACGGCTTGATGACGAAGACGCCGGCGTCTCGATCCACTCCACTGACGTTTCCCCAGGTGAGGGTGGCCAGACCGGCCTCCGGGATGCGCAGGTTGGCCGCGAGGACCTCGCGACGGAGGTCCTTGGGAATGGTCTCGCTCACTACGCTCTCACCGTCTGTCTGACATGCGCGGCGGTTTTCTCCGGACCGGCGTCCCGCTGGCCCCGCGGTCGCGCATGAGCGGGCTGGACTGATCGGGGCCGCGCCCGGCGTCGCGGCTGCGCTGTCGCAGCTGTCCCACCCACCCGGCTACCCCGATCAAATGGAATTGTTAACGCTAACAAGCAGTAACCTCAAGAGGGTGGGAGAAGATTCATGCCCACACCATGCGACCCACGCTGCATAATGTGAACGCCCACATCGATCCTGATCGACGAACTCCCGGCCGGGCCGGGATATGCGCGCGCCGCGGCCGGTTCGGTACCTTGAGGGAAGGCCGCTCGATCTTGAGGGAAGGCCGCTCGATGAGGAAAGGAAGAGAGTTGACCCAGCTCCCAGACGTCTCGCGAGCGCCCACCATGACGGACGTCGCACGTGTCGCCGGCGTATCCCATCAGACCGTTTCGCGGGTGCTCAGCGACCACCCGAACGTCAGCGCCAAGACCCGGGCCGCCGTGACGCAGGTCATCGAGCAGCTGGGGTACCGCCGCAACTCGGCGGCCCGGGCCCTGGCCACTCGCCGGACCCACACGCTGGGCGTCATCGCGGTGAACACCACTCTGCACGGGCCCGCCAGCACCGTGGCGGGAGTCCAGGAGGCGGCTCGGGACCGCGGCTATCTGATGTCCGCCGTCACGCTTCGGACCGCCACGCAGACGGCCCTCGCCGAAGCCATGCAGCACCTCGCCGCGTGGGGCGTGGAGGGGATCGTCGCCGTCACCCCCCAACGCGCCGCGGTGAGGGCCCTGGCGGCATTGGAAGCACCGTGCCCGGTGGTCACCGTGGAAGGCGGCCACACCCTCGACCTGCCGGGGGTGTCGCTGGACCAGAGCCTCGGCGCTCGTATGATCACGGAACATCTCCTCGCGTCGGGCCATGCCACCGTATGGCATGTCGCGGGCCCTCCCGACTGGCTCGAGAGCGAGGCCCGCACCCAGGGATGGGAGGACGCGCTCCGAGACGCCGGCGCCGAGGTGCCGCCCCTGCTGCGCGGCGACTGGAGCCCGCTGTCGGGATACCAGGCCGGCCAGCAGCTCGCGGGCCGCTTCCTGGCGTCACGTGGGCAGGGCGCGGGCCTCACCGCCGTGTTCGTCGCCAACGACCAGATGGCCCTCGGCGTCCTACGGGCCTTGCGTGAGGCGGGCCTGCGCACGCCGGAGGACGTGGCGGTCGGCGGCTTCGACGACATCCCCGAGGCCGAGTTCTTCCCGCCCCCGCTCACGACGATCCGTCAGGACTTCGCCTCGATCGGCCGCGACAGCATCGGGCTGCTCCTGGACCACATCGAAGGCCGGACCGACGAGTCGACGCACCTGGTGGTGGCGCCCGAGCTCATCGTGCGCGCCAGCACGGCCCGCAGGATCACTCCCCCCGGCACATGACCCACGACTGCCCCCCGACCGACCGCTGTATGCCGTCCGTCGGCCCCTTCTACGGGAACCCGGGTCCCGGGGTCACCTCGTACGGGGAAGGGCGCCGCGGCCACGAACCACCGCCCGGCGCCCTTGCGGCACCGGACACGCAAGCCGCCGCCCGGCGCCCTCGCGGCACCGGACGGCGGCGCCGGCCGACGCCGCCCCTCTCAGGCGTCGACCGTGGTGAAACGGTGGATCGTGGTGGACCGGTACAGCTCGCCCGGGCGCAGCAGGACCGTCGGGTAGTCGGGGCGGTTCGGCGAGTCCGGGAAGTGCTGGGTTTCCAGCGCGATCCCCGCGTAGGCCTGGTAGGGCCTGCCTCCCTTGCCCGTGATGTCGCCGGTCAGGCCTTGGGCGGTGTAGACCTGGATGCCCGGTTCCGTGGTGAACACGTCCATCCGGCGGCCGGATGCCGGCGCGTACAGCACGGCGGCCTTGTGGGGACGGCCTCGCCGGGCGCCGTCGAGGACCCAGTTGTGGTCGAAGCCGCCACCGGCCAGGGCCAGTTGCGCATCCGTATGGGTCAGCGCGTCGGAGAGCCGCCGGGGCCGACGAAGGTCGAACGGGGTACCGCTGACCGAGCGGTGGGGACCGTCGGGGATCAGCTCGCTGTCGACGGGGGTGTAGCGGGAGGCCTCGACCTGGAGATGGTGGGCCAGGACGTTGCCGCGCCCCTCCCCTTCGAGGTTCCAGTAGGCGTGGTTGGTGAGGTTGACGATCGTCGGCGCGTCGGCGACTGCCTGGTACGACACGGTCAGGTTGTCGTCCCGGTCCAGCGTGTAGGTGACGCGGACGTTGAGGGCGCCGGGGAATCCCTGGTCGCCGTCGGGGCTGTGCAGGAACAGGCGGACACCGGTGCGGTGCATGGAGTGGAAGGGTTCGCACCGCCATACGCGCTGGTCGAACCCGTCGGGACCGCCGTGCAGCGCGTGCCCCGTCTCCTGGGTGGCGAGCCGGTGGTTGACGCCGTCGACGACGAGCCGGCCGCGCGCGATCCGGTTGGCGTAACGGCCCACCGTAGCGCCGAAGTAACGTGCGGAGCCCTCGCAGGCTGCGGGGTCGCGGGAGGCGAGCACCACGTCGGCGGTGTGGCCCCAGCGGTCCGGCAGGATCAGGGAATGGAGGCGGGCGCCGCGCGTGTGGACCTCCGCGCAGGCCCGTCCGGGGAAGCCGAACCGCCATCTCTCCCCCGGTCCTTCATCGTCCAGGCGCAGGGGGCGGACCGTCCGCGGACCGGCGGCGGTCCGCCTGGGCTGGGCGGCCTGGTCGACAGATTCGTATGCGTGTTCCATTGCGGCATTCCCTGGAAGTCGGTCCACCGCGGTCGCGCGCCGGGAAGCGGGCTGCGATCGCGGCGCGCGACCGCGGTGGCACGGGCTGATGGAGTCAGTCGGTGGCGGGGCGGCGGCCGCTCATCAGACGTTGCAGCACGATGAACACGAGCAGCAGGGCGCCGATGACGATCCGGGTCCACCAGGAGCTGAGCGTGCCCTGGAAGTTGACGACCGTCTGGATCATGCCGAGGACGAGCACGCCGAGGGCGGTACCCAGGACGAAGCCCGAACCGCCGGTCAGCAGCGTGCCGCCGATCACGGTGGCGGCGATCGCGTCGAGTTCCATGCCCATGGCGTGGAGGGCGTAGCCGGAGAGCATGTAGAAGGTCAGCAGCACGCCGCCGAGTGCGGAGCACAGGCCGCTGACGGCGTACACGGCGATCTTGGTGGAGCCCGCCGGAAGACCCATCAGGCGTGCGGAGGACTCGTTGCCGCCCAGCGCGTAGACGTTGCGACCGAAGCGCGTGTGGTGCAGTACGACGAAGGCGATCACCAGCACGGCCAGGGCGATGACCACCGGGATCGAGACGAACAGGCCCCCCGGGCCGTACAGCCGGGTCTGCGCGATCCCGGCCGTGGTGGGGTCGCTGATCGTGATGGATTCGGTGCTGATCGTGTAGCAGAGCCCGCGGGCGAGGAACATGCCCGCCAGGGTGACGATGAACGGCTGGATCTCGAAGGTGTGGATGATCCAGCCCATGAGCGTCCCGCTCGCGGCGCCGACCAGCAGGACGAGGGGGATGACGGCGGCCAGTGGCCAGCCGTGCGACTCGACCAGCCAGGCGGTGAGCATGGTCGACAGGGCCACCATGGAGCCGACGGACAGGTCGATGCCGCCGGTGAGGATGACGAAGGTCGCCCCGACCGCTACGACCAGGAGGAATCCGTTGTCGATCAGCAGGTTCAGCACGACTTGCGCGGAGAGGAAGCCCTCGTAGCGCAACGATCCGACGCTGAACATGGCGACCAGCAGGGCGGCCGTGACGATCAGTGGGATACGGGTCCGGGTGCGCGGCGACACGGTCGCGAAGGGGCGGGTGAGCCCAGCGGCGGCGCTGGCGATGCCGGTACTCATGCGCCTGCCTCCTGCTGCTGCGGGGCGGCGCCCGCTGTGGTGTGGGACCGGGGGGTGGTCGTCCTGCGGCGGCGCAGGACCTTGGCCCGGAAGACCGGGGACTGCACGAGGCAGACGACGATGACGACGAAGGCCTTGAAGACGAGGGTGGTCTCGGGTGGGACACCGAGGGTGTAGACGGTCGTGGACAGGGTCTGGATGATCAGGGCGCCCAGGACGGTGCCGCCGAGGGAGAAGCGTCCTCCGGTCAGGGCGGTACCACCGACGACGACGGCGAGGATCGCGTCGAGTTCGATCCACAGGCCGGCGTTGTTGCCGTCGGCGCTGGAGACGTTGGAGCTGATCATCAGCCCGGCTACGGCGGCGCACAGCGCGCTGAAGACGTAGACCAGGGCGAGCAGACCGCCGGCCCGGATGCCGACCAGGCGGCTGGCGGCGGGGTTGCCGCCGACGGACTCGATCAGCATGCCGAGCGCGCTGCGGCGGGTGACGAAGGCGGTGAGCGCGACGAGGGCGGCCGCCAGCAGGACGGCGAACGGGAACGTCAGCCAGTAGCCGCCTCCGATCATCTTGTAGGGGGCGCTGGTCACGGTGATGATCTGGCCGTCGGTGATCAGCTGGGCCACGCCTCGGCCCGCGACCATGAGGATCAAGGTGGCCACGATGGGCTGCACCCCCAGCCCGGACACCAGGAAGCCGTTGGACAGGCCCAGCACGAGGGCGACGCCGAGCGCGAGGGCGGCGGCCGTGAGCATGGTGGCGACACTGCCGGGATCCGGGGCCATGGAGATGTGCCCGCAGGCGAGGGCGCCGGCGATGGCGACGGTGGAACCCACCGAGAGGTCGATCCCGCGGGTGGCGATGACGAGGGTCATGCCGAGCGCCACCAGGACGAGGGGTGCGCCGAACTGCAGGATGTCGATGAGGCTGCCGTAGAGATGGCCGTCGCGTACCCGGACCGAGAAGAAGTCGTGCTGGAACGCGAGGTTGCCGAGGAGCAGGGCAAGCAGGATGAGCGCGGGCCACAGCAGGCGGTGGCCGGCCAGTCGTCTCCCGATTCCGCCGGCCGCCTCGGACTTGGCGGGTTGTGTGGTCATGAGTCCGTTCCGGTGGCGATGGTCGTGAGGATGCGTTCGGGCGTGACGGTGTCGTCGTTCGCGAGGGTGGCCACCATGCGGTGGTCGCGGAGCACGGCGATGCGGTGGCTCAGGCGCAGGACCTCTTCGAGTTCCGCCGAGATGAACAGCACGGAGGTACCTTCGCCCGCCAGGCGGGCCACCAGCTTCTGGATCTCCGCCTTGGCCCCGATGTCGATGCCCCGGGTGGGTTCGTCGAGGATCAGGAGCCGGGGGTCGGTCAGCAGCCAACGCGCGAGGAGGACCTTCTGCTGGTTGCCTCCGCTGAGGTGGCGTACCTGCGCTTCGGGGTCGCCGGGCCGGATGTCCAGGGCTTCGATCCAGTGCCGCGCCAGTTCGTCCTGCTTCGCCCGGGACAGCGGCCTGGTCCAGCCGCGGGCGGCCTGCAGGGCGAGGATGATGTTCTCGCGGACCGTGAGCTCGCCCACCAGCCCCTCGGACTTGCGGTTCTCGGAGCAGAACGCGATGCCCCGGGCGATGGCGTGGCGGGGGGTGCGCAGGGCCACCTTCTCGCCCTCGATGCTCACCTCTCCGGCGTCCGCGCTGTCGGCGCCGAACAGGAGGCGCGCCACCTCGGTGCGGCCCGAACCCAGAAGCCCCGCCAGCCCGATGACCTCGCCGGCGTGGATGTCGAGGTCGTACGGTTCGATCGAGCCCGTGCGGGTCAGTTGTCGCGCCCGGAGGAACGGCACGTCGGCCGCGCGTACGGCCGCTTCCTCGCGGGCCCGGCCGGACAGCTGGTCGAGGGTGGCCAGTTCTCCGCCGATCATGCGCTGTACCAGCGTCACCGGCGTCAGTTCCCCGATGGGGTACTCGCCTTCCAGTTGGCCGTTGCGCAGGATGGTGACGCGGTCGCAGAGGTCGAAGACCTGGTCGAGGAAGTGCGTGACGAAGAGGATGGCCACGCCGCGATCCCGCAGGCGCCGCACCAGGGTGAAGAGCTGGGCGACCTCCTCGCGGTCCAGGCTGGAGGTGGGTTCGTCCAGTACGAGCACCTTCGCCGAGACGTCCACCGCCCTGACGATGGCGACCAGTTGCTGTACCGCCAGCGAATGCGAGTCGAGCAGACTGGTGACGTCGAGGTCGAGGTCCAGTTCCGTCAGCAGCTCGGCCGCCCGCTGCCGCATCGCAGACCAGTGGATGAGACCGAACCGGCGCGGTTCGCGCCCGATGAGGATGTTCTCGGCGACCGAGATGTTCGGGCAGAGGTTCACCTCCTGGTAGACGGTGCTGATGCCGGCCTGCTGCGCCTGGAGGGGGTCCGCGAACGCGTGGGGCCGGCCGTCGACCACGAGGGTGCCGCCGTCGGCGGGGTGGACACCGGTGAGCACCTTGATCAAGGTGGACTTCCCGGCGCCGTTCTCGCCCATCAGGGCGTGCACCTCACCGGGGAAGAGCCGCAGGGCGACTCCGTCGAGGGCGAGCACGCCCGGGAACTGCTTGCGGATGCCCTGGGCTTCCAGGACGGGTCGCGGGGCGCCCGCGGCCGTGGGCCGCGGGGTGGACGGGGATGCCATCCGCCCTCCTCTCATGGGTGGGGTGGTGGAGCGGGCTGCCGACACTGGAGGAGGCACCTGGGTCGTCTCTTTCCGGTCTTGTCGACCGAGTTCCGGCCTGGTCGGCCGAGCCGAAAGAGACGCCTGGGACGGGCCTCCTCCCGCACTGGAAGCTGCCGCGTCAGTAGCTCCGGGACGGCAGCGCGGCCGCGGCCTTGTCCTGCGGGAAGACACCCTCCTGGGTCTCGATACGAGGCGGCACGCTCTCCCCCGCCGCGACCTTCTTGGTCAGCTCCATCAGCTGGTCACCGAGCATCGGGTTGCACTCCACCACGACGTTGATCTTGCCCTCGGTCATCGCGACGAAGGCGTCCTTGATCCCGTCCACCGAGATCACCTTGATGTCCGTACCGGGCTTCTTGCCGGACTCCTCGATGGCCTGGATGGCACCGAGGGCCATGTCGTCGTTGTGGGCGTAGAGGACGTCGATGTCCTTCTGGGACTTCAGGAACGCCTGCATGACCTCCTTGCCCTTGGCGCGGGTGAAGTCGCCGGTCTGCGAGGCGACGATCTTGAACTTGCCGTCGGCGTGGATGGCGTCGGCGAAGCCGGCCTTGCGGTCGTTGGCGGGTGCGGAGCCCGTGGTGCCCTGGAGCTCGACGATGTTGACCGGGCCCTGCTCGTTCGCATAGGCGGCGGTCAGCCACTCGCCCGCGGACTTGCCCTCCTTGACGAAGTCCGAGCCCAGGAAGGTCTTGTAGAGGGAGGTGTCCTTGGTGTCCACGGCGCGGTCGGTGAGGATGACCGGGATGCCCGCGTCCTTGGCCTCCTTCAGCACCGTGTCCCAGCCGGACTCCACGACCGGCGAGAAGGCGATGACGTCGACCTTCTGCTGGATGAAGTTGCGGATCGCCTTGATCTGGTTCTCCTGCTTCTGCTGCGCGTCGGAGAACTTGAGGGTGATCCCGGCCTTCTTCGCCGCCTCCTGGACGGACTTGGTGTTGGCGGTGCGCCAACCGCTCTCGGCGCCGACCTGGGCGAAGCCGAGCGTGATCGTCTTGCCGGATCCCGCCTTGGCCTCCGAGGGGGAGCTGGAGGCGGGGCTGCTGGTCGAGCAGGCGGTCAGCGAGGAGGTGAGGAGGGCGGCGGTGAGGACGAGAACTGCTCTGCGAGCCATGTCGGGATTCCTTTCAGGGTGTACAGGAAGAGGCGCCGCACGGCCGGGGCCGGGCTTGCCCACCAGGAGTCCCAGGAGTGCCGCGGGGCACGACGACCTTGGGTGGCCGGCGTCCGGATCCGCAGGAGAGGGACCCCCTTGGGAGGGGGCACCGTGGCATTGTGAGCGCTAACAAGCCCGGTACTCAACCCCCTTGCGCACGTTACCTCCCCGTTACCGCCTCGAGCGGGCCGACGAGGCAGGCCTCGATCCGCTCGCCAGGCCATCGGCTTCACCACCCGGATTGAGGGCGCAACCCGCTCCACATCGACGACGGATCACTGCCGGCTGGTCGCATACGGAGGCCACTGCGCCGATGGCGCTCACACGTGATCCATGCAGACCCCTTGCCCCTCGACATTGTTAGCGCTCACAATGCATTGCATTGGACCACCCGGCCGACCGCCACGATCGCGGGCGGCATCGCCGCCTGCCGGGCCGCCGCCTGCCGCCCCGCGGCTCCTTCGAAAGGCACTCCGTTGACCTCACCCAGTCCCCTCGCGCCCACCCCGTTTCCCGAGGAATCGGAGCGGTACACGGTCGGCGTCGACTTCGGCACGCTGTCGGGCCGCGCCGTGGTGGTGCGGGTTCGCGACGGTCAGGAGCTGGCCGCGGCGGTCCACGTGTACCGGCACGGCGTCATCGACCGCTACCTGCCGCACGGCGGTGCGCCACTGCCTCCGGACTGGGCCCTGCAACACCCTCAGGACTGGCGGGACGTACTGCGCCACGCCGTCCCGCAGGCCGTGGCCGCGGCCGGGATCGACCCCGCCGCGGTGATCGGCATCGCCACCGACTTCACCGCCTGCACCGTCCTGCCCACCCTGGCCGACGGGACCCCCCTCGCCGAGACCGACCTCGCCGGACGGCCGCACGCGTGGCCCAAACTGTGGAAGCACCACTCCGCCCAGTCGCATGCCGACCGCATCAACGAACTCGCCCACGCCCGCGGCGAGAAGTGGATCGCCCGCTACGGCGGCCGGATCTCCGCCGAGTGGCAGTTCGCGAAGGCCCTCCAGGTCCTGGAGGAGGATCCGCTCGTCTACGCCACCTGCGCGCGGTGGATCGAGGCCGCCGACTGGATCGTGTGGCAGCTCACCGGCGCCGAGTCCCGCAACGCCTGCACGGCCGGATACAAGGGCATCCACCAAGACGGCACCTACCCGAGCGAGGAGTACCTGGGCGCGCTGAACCCCCGGTTCGCCGACTTCGCGCGCACCCGCCTCGAATTCCCCCTCTCCGCGCTGGGCTCACGAGTGGGCTCGCTCAGTACGGAGGCGGCAGCGTGGACGGGGCTGCGCCCCGGCACAGCCGTGGCCGCGGGCAACGTCGACGCCCATGTCACCGCGGCGGCGGCCCAGGCCGTGGAGGACGGCCAGCTGCTCGCCATCATGGGGACCTCCACCTGCCATGTCGTGAACGCCCCCGTCCTCGCCGACGTACCCGGCATCTGCGGTGTCGTGGCCGGCGGGATCGTGGAGGGGACCTACGGCTACGAGGCCGGCCAGAGCGCGGTCGGCGACATCTTCGCCTGGGTACTGGAGCAAGGCGTCCCGGCGGACTACCTCGCCGAGGCCGCCGACCGCGGCGAGGACCTGCACACCCTGCTGACCCGCAAGGCCGCCGGCCAGCCGGTCGGCGGACACGGACTGGTCGCCCTCGACTGGCTGAACGGCAACCGTTCGGTCCTCGTCGACCACCACCTCTCCGGAGTCATCGTGGGGCTCACCCTCGCGACCCGCCCCGAGGACGTCTACCGCGCGCTGCTCGAAGCCACCGCCTTCGGCACCCGCGTCATCGTGGAGGCGCTGGAGAGCGGCGGCGTACCGGTGCACGAGTTCATCGTCGCCGGCGGACTGGCCAAGAACGAGCTGCTGATGCAGATCTACTCCGACGTGCTGCGCCGCCCCGTCTCCCTGGCCGCGTCCGACCAGGGCCCCGCCCTCGGGTCGGCCATCCACGCCGCCGTGGCCGCCGGCGCGCACGCGGACGTACGCACGGCCACCGCCGCCATGGGCCGCCGCCTGCCCGCCGTCTACACGCCCGACGCCTCCCGGGCCGACGCCTACGACGCCCTCTTCGCCGAATACCGGCTCCTGCACGACCACTTCGCCGTCGGCGGCCTGCTGCACCGGCTGAGGAGCATCCGCGACACGACCCACACGGGGGGCTAGGAGGTTGTCCGGCGGGCCCGTCCCTGATCCCCCGGACACCACCTGAGCCCGCCCCGCTGTTCGTAAACCACTTCCCCACCCGCCCGCCGCCCTCACCCCCGTTGCGGGACGTCACCTTCAGGAGTCCATGTGCCCAGCCCGACATCTCCCGCCCAGGAAATCTGGTTCCTCACGGGCAGCCAAGGCCTGTACGGGGAGGAGACCCTGAAGCAGGTCGCCGAACAGTCCCTGCAGATCGCCACCACCCTGGCCGACGTCTCCGGCATTCCCGCACGTGTCGTGTGGAAGCCGGTACTCACCGACGCCGACGCCATCCGCCGGACATGCCTCGACGCCAACGCCGACGACCGGTGCATCGGGCTCATCGCCTGGATGCACACCTTCTCGCCGGCCAAGATGTGGATCGCCGGACTGGACGCGCTGCGCAAGCCGTTGCTGCACCTCCACACCCAGTCGAACGTGGCCCTGCCCTGGGACACCATCGACATGGACTTCATGAACCTGAACCAAGCCGCCCACGGGGACCGCGAGTTCGGGCACATCCAGGCCCGTCTCGGCGTCCCCCGCAAGACCGTGGCCGGCCACGTCTCCGATCCGGTCACCACCGCACGCGTCGCGGTCTGGGCGCGGGCGGCCGCCGCGCGATCCGAACTGGCCACCCTCAAGGTCGCCCGCTTCGGCGACAACATGCGCGACGTGGCCGTCACCGAGGGCGACAAGGTCGAGGCCCAGTTGCGCTTCGGCGTCTCCGTCAACACCTACGGCGTCAACGACCTGGTGGAGGTCGTCGACAGCGCGGACGAGAGCGAGGTGGCTTCCCTCGTCGAGGAGTACGCGGACCTGTACCACCTGGCGCCGGAACTGCGGCCGGGCGGCGAACGGCACGACTCGCTGCGTTACGCGGCCCGCATCGAAGCCGGCCTGCGCACCTTCCTCGAAGCGGGCGGCTTCGAGGCCTTCACCACCAACTTCGAGGACCTCGGCGGACTGCGCCAGCTGCCCGGCCTCGCGGTCCAGCGGCTCATGGCCCAGGGCTACGGCTTCGGAGGCGAGGGCGACTGGAAGACCGCCACCCTGCTGCGCGCCCTCAAGGCGGCCGCCACCGGTCTCCCGGGCGGCACCTCCTTCATGGAGGACTACACCTACGACATGACGCCCGGCAACGAGCTCATCCTGGGCGCACACATGCTGGAGGTCTGCCCCACCATCGCGACCGCCAGGCCCAGCTGTCAGATCCACCCCCTCGGCATCGGCGGCCGGGAGGACCCGGTGCGCCTGGTGTTCGACGCGGCCCCCGGGCCGGCCGTGGTGGTCGGGCTCGCCGACCTCGGCGACCGCTTCCGCCTGGTCGCCAACGACATCGACGTGGTGGCGCCCCCGCACCCGCTACCCGCCCTGCCCGTCGCCCGCGCCGTCTGGCGGCCCCGCCCCGACCTGCGGACCTCCACCGAATCCTGGCTGACGGCCGGAGGGCCGCACCACACCGTCCTCAGCACCGCCCTCACCTCCGACCACCTCGACGACCTGGCCGAGATGCTCCGCATGGAACTCGCGCTCATCGACGACACCACCACCCCGAAGGAGTTCCGGCGCGATCTCCGCTGGAACCAGGCCTACCACCGGCTCGCACTGGGATTGTGAACCGCTCGGAGAGCGTGTGACGGGGGACGCGTGGAGGCCGGGCAGGCCCTGAGGGCCTGCCCGGCCTCGTCGTACGCGGAGCCGTCTCCGGGCGGGGCGCTCTGTTATTCGAGCAGCTCCGCGTACGAGCCCATGGCCAGGGCGATGTCCGCCTGGGCCCAGAACCGGTGGTAGGTGAAGACGGGCGCGGCGCCGCCCGCGAGGTAGGCCTCGACCTTCGGCCAGGCCGGGTCGTTCTTGTAGAAGCCACGGATCGAGGCGAAGGTGGACGAGGAGTTCACCGCGTCGCCGTTCGGCATCTTTCCGGTCCAGGTGCTGGGCACGTACACCGGGTCGTTGAAGCGCTTGTAGTCGGTCCGGGTCTCCTGGACGGAGAGGCCCAGCGGGTCCTGGTGGTGGGCCCACATGCCGTCGAGCAGGGCCCTGGCAACCCTCTTGGCCTCGGCGTTCCCGGACTTCGCGGCGTAGTAGGTCAGGGTCTTGGCGTATGCGGCGGCCACGCCCACGTCATCGGTGTAGTCGGCGACAGTGACGTGCAGGCCCGCGTTGGCGCCGGGAGCCGACGCGTTCCAGGTGTCCGGGGCGCCGGACCACTTGAGGGTGGAGGGGATCCGGTAGGTGCCGTCGGGGTTGATCGTGGTCTTCGACAGGGCCCAGCCGACCCACTTCTCGAGCAGGGCCTTGGCGCCCGCGTCGCCCGTCTGCTCGTAGAGCTCGGCGACCCGCTCCATGGACCAGGCCTGGAAGCCGAACCACTGGTTGGACGGCGGGTCCTGGTAGACCGGCTTCTCGTCGTAGAAGAGGCCGTGGAAGGTGGGGGTCCCGGCCGGGGGCTGTGCGTAGCGCCCCTGCCAGCTGTTGGTGGCGCCGCCCGCGATGGCGCCCTCGTCGGACTGGAGCCAGCGGTAGAACTCCAGCTGCCGGTCGAGGCTGGTCGCCCAGTCCGTGGCCCCGGTCGGCGACTTGGGCTTCAGCGGGGCGTACTCGCTGAGCGCGTACGCGGCGAGGGGGTTCTGGTATCCGCTGTGCGCGTGGCTGGAGCCGATCCGCCAGGACCAGCCGGCCGCGGTGTCGGTGGCGCCGCCCCAGGCGTAGTACCAGGACATCAGGTAGTGCGCGCTGTCCTTGCCGGTGCCCGCGGGGCAGACGGTCGGGCCCACGCAGTTGCCGGCCTTCTTGAAGTACTTGTCGAACATGGAGTACCGCAGGTAGTCGCCCATCTTCGCCGCCTTGGAGACGGTCGCGCTGACCTGGGTTCCCTTGCCCTGCTCCTTGGCCCACACGTCGGCCCAGTAGGCGGCCTGGATGGCACGCGCGTCGGCGTCCGGGGCATCGGTGAACTTCCACTGCTTGGCGTAGGAGGCGTCCCCGGTGAAGAGGTCGAGGTAGCCGTTCTTGCCGCCGTAGGTGAAGTTGTCGCAGGTGGGGTGCGGCACGGTCTCCCAGACCGATTCCTCGGGGCCGCGCTGGAAGGTGTTGATGTACGAGGGTCCGGTCGCGGTGGGTCCGGCGGAGCACTTTCCGGGCTCGTTGCCGTAGCCGTAGACGTTGTCGACGTCCTGGAGCCAGTGCATGCCGTAGATGTCGTCCGTGCCGTACGCGCTCTTCAGCTCACCGGCGATCGGGTCCGCACCGGCGGAGACTCCTCCGTCGAGCTTGGCCGGGTACTGCGAGGGGAGGTCCTGCTCGGGCGCGTAGGTGGCGGGCTTGGAGGCGTTGTAGGTGCCCGTCGTGGGCTGATCGGCATGGGTGGGGATCATGAACTTCTCCATGGTCTCCCACGCACCGTTGAACTTGGTCCAGTCCCCGGTGATCTTCCCGTACATCGCCTGCAGCCAGATCAGGTAGCTGTAGGCCTCGGAGGTCGTCTCGTGGCCCTGGTCCGGGGCCTCCACGATCAGCGTCTCGACGGAGTGGTACGGGATGCCCTCGGGTGAGAAGTAGCCGTTGGCCGGGTTGGTGATCTTCCCGTAGAGGTCGAGGAAGTGGGCGTCGTACGTGGAGTCGGCGGCCAGCTCGGCGACCGTCACCTCGGCCTTGGCGTGGCCGGGGGCGGTGACGGTGAAGACGGCGGAGCCGCTGCCGGTGGTACCGGCGGTGACCGTCACCTTCTGGGCGGTGTTCCAGTTCGCCGGGGTGAAGGTGAGCGCGGCGGGTGCCGCGGTGAGGTCGGTGTTGCCCGAGGTACGGGTCACGCCCACCATGACGTTCGCGGCCGGCTGCTTGGAGAGCTTCAGGTCGAAGGTGCCCGTCTCCCCGCGGCGCACGGAGAGCTGCGCGGGGGTGGCGACGAGCGCGGGGCCCGCAGCGACGGTGATGCCGACGGGGGCCGACTCGGCGGAGGCCCCGAGGCTGTCGTAGGCCTTGGCGTAGAGGGAGTGGGAACCGGCTGCGAGGCCGGTGGCATCCAGGGTGAAGGGCGCCGTGGTGTCCGTGCCCAGGAGCGTGGTGTCGCTGTAGAACTCGACCTTGCCCACGGTGGCGCCGTCGGCCGCGGCGGCGGTGGCGGCCAGCGGGACGGGGGTGCCCGCCGTGTAGACGGCGCCCGCGGTGGGGCTGGTCAGGACGGCGACCGGGGGCTGGTGGGCTCCGGTGCACGGCGTGCCGTTGACGGCGAAGGAAGTGGGGGCGGCGTTGGTCCCGCTGTAGCTGAACTGGGCGCCGGCGGTGACGGCCGCGCCCGCGGCGACGGTCTTGTTCCAGTCCGGGGCCGAGACGCGGACGCTCTTGCCGGACTGGGCCCAAACGCCGTTCCAGCCGTTGGTCAGCTGCTGGTTGCCGGAGTAGTCGTAGGTGAGGTTCCAACCGTCGAGAGCGGTCGCGGACCGGTTGGTGAGGGTCAGTTCGGCGGTGAAGCCCGAACCCCAGTCGTTGGTCTTGTAGTCGACGCTGCACTGCACCGCTGCGGCCGCGGCGGTGGTGGCGCCGACGGCCGTGAGTCCCAGGGGGAGGGAGAGGGCCACGGCAGTGGCGGACGCGGTGAGCAGTTTGCGTCGTCCGTGGAATCTGGGTGGGGGGTGTGACGACATGCGGATGGTTCTCCTCGCGGCTCGGGGAGACGGGATGGGAGGAGCGGCAGCGCACAAGCTCTGAACCAGTGGGAGCGCTCCCACTGTGCAGACGTGTCGGGATGGCGTCAAGACGTGTGAAGAGTCGAAAGCAATCTGCGAGGAATTTACTCAACTCCTCTTTTGCTTGCCGACACTTGGCGCTACGGTCTGGCCCCAACCAGTGGGAGCGGTTCCATCGGTCGGCGCGCCGTCAGGGCGCGACGTGCTGCAAGGACCCGCTCATCGACACCCCCGCGCCTGTCGGCACTCCTCGGCGGAGCAGCGTCGACCTCGTGCGACGGCGGTGCACAGGACCTGGTGCAGGCCGTGCTTGCGACCGGGGCCCGCAGTTTCCTGCCGGTCCCCGGGATCGCATACAACGACCCGAGCCAGTGGCTCACCGCTTCCCCCCCTCGCCTCGGTCGCTGACCGGCCCCGGTCTCGGGCGAGAGCGGCGGACACATCCGCGGACACGCGTTCACCGACCGTGCCACGGCCCGGTTCCAAGGACCGCGTCCGCTCCGTACGACGGCACCCCTTCGCACCACGGCATCCCTTCGCACCACGGCATCCCTTCACTCAACGGCACTCCTCGCACCACGGCACTCCCCCCATTCGGCACCGGGTGCGCGACCGCCTGCGCACCTTGAACTGAAAGGCACCCCGCGAAATGAGCCGTACCATCCCCCGCACCGCCCTACTGGCGGCCCTCAGTCTCGTCACCGCCGCCGGCGCCACCGCCACGGCGTTCGGTACCAGCGCCGGCGCCGCCACCGCCGGCTGCAAGGTCGAGTACCAGATCTCGAACCAGTGGAACACCGGCTTCGGCGCCAACGTGATCGTCACCAACACCGGTGACCCGGTGGCCTCCTGGACCGTGGAGTGGTCCTACGCCAACGGCGAGCAGGTCACCCAGGGCTGGAACGCCACCATCACCCAGTCCGGGGCGGCGGTGACCGCGAAGAGCATGTCCTACAACGGGTCGCTGGCCATGGGCGGTTCGACCTCCTTCGGATTCAATGGTTCGCATACCGGTACCAATGCCGTCCCCGCGACCTTCAAGCTCAACGGCGTCACCTGCAACGGCGCCACCCCGACCCAGCCCCCCACCACACCCCCGACCACCCCGCCCACCACACCGCCGACCACGCCTCCGCCCACCGGCGGCAAGGTCGACAACCCCTACGCCGGCGCCAAGATGTACGTGAACCCCGAGTGGTCCGCCCATGCCGCCGCCGAACCGGGCGGCAGCAGCGTGGCCAACCAGCCCACCGCCGTATGGCTGGACCGCATCGCCCTCGTCACGGGCACCAGCGGCACGATGGGCCTGCGCGACCACCTGAACGCGGCTCTGACACAGAAGGGCAGCGGCGAACTCGTCGTCCAGCTGGTGATCTACAACCTGCCCGGACGGGACTGCTCCGCGCTCGCCTCCAACGGCGAACTGGGCCCCACCGAGATCGACAAGTACAAGACGCAGTACATCGACCCGATCGCGGCGATCCTCGCCGACCCCAAGTACGCGGGGCTGCGGATCGTCACCACCGTCGAGATCGACTCACTGCCGAACCTGGTCACCAACGTCTCGGGCCGCCCCACCGCGACCGCCAACTGCGACGTGATGAAGACCAACGGCAACTACGTCAAGGGCGTCGGCTACGCCCTGAACAAGCTCGGCTCGATCGCCAACGTCTACAACTACGTCGACGCCGGCCACCACGGCTGGCTCGGCTGGGACGACAACTTCGGCGCCTCCGCCGAGATGTTCAAGCAGGCCGCGACCGCCGAGGGCTCCACGCTCTCCAACGTGCACGGCTTCATCGTCAACACCGCCAACTACAGCGCGCTGAAGGAGGACAACTTCAAGATCGACGACTCCGTCAACGGCACCTCCGTGCGCCAGTCGAAGTGGGTCGACTGGAACCGCTACACCGACGAACTGTCCTACGCCCAAGCCATGCGGACCAAGCTGGTCTCCCTGGGCTTCGACACCAACATCGGCATGCTCATCGACACCTCCCGCAACGGCTGGGGCGGCACCGCCCGCCCGACCGGACCCGGCGCGCTGACGAGCGTGGACACCTACGTCAACGGCGGCCGCTACGACCGGCGCATCCACCTCGGCAACTGGTGCAACCAGTCCGGCGCCGGACTCGGCGAACGACCGAAAGCGGCCCCGGCCGCCGGCATCGACGCCTACGTGTGGATCAAGCCCCCGGGCGAGTCCGACGGGGCCAGCAAGGAGATCCCGAACAACGAGGGCAAGGGATTCGACCGGATGTGCGACCCCACCTACACGGGCAACGTACGCAACGGCAACAGCATGTCGGGGGCCCTCCCGGACGCACCGCTCGCCGGCCAGTGGTTCTCCGCCCAGTTCCAGGAGCTCATGAAGAACGCCTACCCGGCGCTGTGACGCAGGGCAGGTGACGAGCCCGGAGCCTTACGGATGCATTCCCTTCCGCGGGGCTCCGGGCCTCGGCACGCTCGGGACGCGGCGGCCGACAGGCTTCCGGGCGGCTCAGGAGGAGTCCCGCACGACCAGTTCCGTCGGGAGCACCCGGCGCGGCTCCTCGCCCATGCCCTGCCTCGGGGCGGCGCCGAGTCCGGACTCCTCCGCGATCTTCTGGAGCAGGAGCCGGGTCATCGTGCGGCCCATCTCCTCGATGGGCTGGCGCACGCTGGTCAGGGGCGGGTCCATCAGGCGGGCCACCGTGGAGTCGTCGACCCCTACGAGGGCGACGTCCTCGGGGACCCGTCGGCCGGCCTCGCGCAGCACGCCGCGCGCCCCGGCCGCCATCACGTCGGAGGCGGCGAAGACGGCGTCCAGGCCGGGTGCGCGTTCCAGGAGCTCGCGCATCGCCAGCCGGCCGCCCTCCTCGGTGAAGTCCGCGGTCGCCACGAGCGACTCGTCGGGCTGGATTCCGGCCTCGGCCAGGCCCGCGCGGTAGCCGCCCAGGCGGGCGCGGGCCACGTACATGTCCAGCGGCCCGCTGATGGTCGCGATCCTGGACCGGCCGCGCCCCGCGAGGTGGGCGACGGCCGCCCGTCCCGCACCGATGTTGTCGGAGTCCACATAGGCCACCGGCTCGGCCTCCGAACGCCGCCCGTTCATGACGACCGGCAGGCCCAGCCGCGTGATCCGGTCGGGCAGCGGGTCGTTCCCGTGGACCGATGCCAGCAGCACGCCGTCGACCCGCCGGGCCGCCAGGTAGTGCTCGAACCGCTGCCGCTCGGCTTCGGTCCGGACGAGGGTGAGCAGCAGCTGCCTGTCCGCCTCGGCCAGCTCGGCGCTGACCCCGCGGATCAGGTCGAGGAAGTACGGCTCCGAGAACAGCCGGGCCTCGGTCTCCGGAATGACCAGGGCCACCGCGTCGGTCCGACTGCCGGCCAGCGCCCTGGCCGCCTGATTGGGTACGTACCCCAGCTCTGCGACAGCCCGGGCCACGGCGTCCTTGGCCCGCTCGCTCACCCGCGGCGAACCGTTGATGACCCGGGAGACCGTGCCCCGGCCGACACCGGCCAGGGCCGCGACCTCTTCCAGAGTGGGCCTGCCGCCGCTCTGCCGTCCGCTCACGCTCTTAAACTCCCCTCGTATGCCACCGAACTCGCGCTGATCAGGTAAGCAGGACGGTGCAACCGCCCCGCAGCCTTGGACACGTTACGCCGACCAGGAGTGGGAGCGCTCCCACATTACTCCCGATCCCCTCCCGCCACCACGGTCGCGTTCACAATCTGACACGGGCAGCCCGCGGAGAAGCAAGCACCCCGCCCTTGAGGCCCGTCTGCAATGAATTCGCGTTCATCTCTTGACACCCGTGCCCGCCAGGCAGCAACCTTCCGGCAACGACGTGGGAGCGCTCCCATCCAGGGGTGCGACAGCGGCTTTCACATCAGGTCCGGGCGGGCCCCTGGCCGAGCCGCGAACAACCCGCCGGACCCCATGGCGCACAACGGGCAGCACCTTGGACGAGGAGAGTGGAATGCGTACTTCCAGCAGCAGACACGGACGCGGACGCCGCACCGTGATCAACGCGGTGGCCGCGGTCGCCGTCGTAGCGACCGGTACGGCCCTGCTCGCCGGCTGCGGCGGTGACAGCGACAAGGGCAAGAGCGACGGCGCGACCGGCGGCGAGCAGATCACGCTGCGGATCGGTACCTTCGGTTCCTTCGGCTACGACGACGCGACCGGGGCCAAGCTCTACGCCGAGTACACGAAGGCGCACCCGAACATCAAGATAGAAGAGTCGAACGTCGCGGACGGCCAGAAGTACTGGGACACCCTCAAGCTGCGCCTCTCCCGCAACAGCGGCCTCGCGGACATCCAGGCCCTGGAGGTCGGCTACATCGCGGAGGCGACCGGACCCGCCATGGCCGACAAGTGGACCGACCTCGGCAAGACGGGCGGCGCGGACGTCGGCGCGTTCCTCGACTGGAAGGTCAAGCAGGCCACGACGGGCGACGGCAAGGTGATCGGCCTCGGCACGGACATCGGCCCGATGGCCATCTGCTACAACAAGGACCTCTTCGCCAAGGCCGGCCTGCCGACCGATCGCGCCGAAGTCGCCAAGCTCTGGGCGGGCGACTGGGCGAAGTTCATGCAGACCGGCGAGGCGTACAAGAAGAGCGCCCCCGAGGGGACCTCCTTCCACGACTCCGCGAGCGGCCTGTTCAACGCCGTGATCTCCAGCGAGCCCGTGCAGTACGCCAACGCCAAGGGCGAGCTGGACTACGAGAACAGTCCGGGCGTGAAGAAGGCTTGGGACACCGCCGTGGCGGCCGCCAAGGGCGAAATGACCGCGAAGCTACGCCAGTTCGACGAGAAGGGCACGTGGAACGCGGCCTTCAAGAACTCGAAGTTCGCCACCGTGGCCTGCCCGAGCTGGATGACGGGCATCATCAAGGACCAGGCGGGCCCGGAGAACCAGGGCAAGTGGGACATCGCCGCACCTCCCGTGGCCGGGAACTGGGGAGGCTCCTTCCTCGCCGTCCCGAAGTCGGGCAAGCACACCAAGGAGGCGGCCGAACTCGCCGCCTGGCTCACCGCTCCGGCCCAGCACGCCAAGGTCTTCGGCGTGAACGGCAACATCCCCTCCTCCAAGGACACCCTCAGCTCTCCGGCGGTGCGGGGCGCGAAGCTGCCGTACTTCGGTGACACTCCGGTCGGCAAGATCTACTCGGAAGCCGCGGCCGGCATCACGCCCGCCCCGATCAGCCGCTGGGACGGACAGGTGAAGACCTTCCTCACCGACAACGGCATCCTCGACATCGAGCAGCGCGGCACCGATCCGGCGAAGGCATGGGAGAACGTCAAGAAGCTGGTCGCTGACAAGATCGACAAGTAGCGGGGCATGCGGCGGCCCGCCCCCACCGCCTCGCCTCACACCGCCTTCCCGCGGGTGACGGGTGGCGGCGGGCCCCCGCCGTCCGCAGAACCGCAGCACAGCAGCACCGCACGCATCGACCTGGAAGGACGCCCCCGTGGCCACCTCCGTACGGGCGACCAGCGGCGGCTCCCCGCCGCCCGCCGCACATCCCCCGGCCCCCAGCACCGGCTCCCGCAAGCAGCGGCCCTCCGGCCGGGGCGGACTGCGCAGCACGCTCTACCGCCTGGACCTGAAGGCGGTCCCCTACGTCTTCCTCGCCCCCTTCTTCCTCACCTTCGCGGCCTTCGGACTCTTCCCCCTGATCTACACGGGCTGGCTCTCGCTCCACCGGGTGGAACTCGGTGGCAGCGCGCAGTGGAAGGGGCTGGAGAACTACACCTCCCTGGCGGGCAGCGAGTTCTTCTGGAACGCCCTCGCCAACACCTTCACCATCGGTGTGATCTCCACCGTTCCCCAGCTGCTGATGGCCCTCGGCTTGGCCCACCTGCTCAACTACAAACTCCGTGGCCGCGGTTTCTTCCGCGTGGCGGTGCTCGCCCCGTACGCCACCTCGATCGCGGCGGCCACCCTCGTCTTCGCGCAGCTGTTCAACACCGACTACGGGCTGATCAACACGGCGCTGGGCTGGGCCGGCTTCGAGCCGGTCGCCTGGGAATCCTCCAAGTGGCCTGCGCAGATCGCAATTTCGGTGATCGTGACGTGGCGCTGGACCGGCTACAACGCCCTCATCTACCTGGCCGCGATGCAGGCCGTACCCCAGGACCTCTACGAGGCGGCCGCGTTGGACGGGGCTTCGCGCTGGCGCCAGTTCCTCAGCGTGACCATCCCCTCGATCCGGCCGACGATCCTGTTCACCGTCATCGTCTCGACCATCGGGGCCACCCAGCTCTTCGGCGAGCCGATGCTCTACGGCGGCAGCGTCGGCATCAGCGGCGGCAGCGGCAACCAGTTCCAGACGCTGAGCCTGCTCATGTACGAGAAGGGCTGGGTGACCGGCGCGCTGGGCCAGGCCTCCGCCATCGCCTGGATCATGCTCCTGCTCCTGCTGCTCATCGGCGGCCTCGAGGCGCTGGTCTCCCGCTCGAACCGCAGCCGCAGCCGCAGCCGCGACCGCAACCGCGCCGGCCGCATCAGCACGAAGGCGGGGAGCTGAACCCATGAGCCGCACACTCGACACGACCGCAGCCGCCCGGGCGCCGCGCGCCAGGCGCCTTCGCCCGTCGGCCGGCCGCCAGCACCACGCCGGACCGCTGACCTACGTCCTGCTCTGCCTCGCCGCCCTGGTCTCCCTCTTCCCCCTGTACTGGAACCTGGTCGCCGCCTCCCACACGGGCGAGCGCGTGGTCAAGGCTCCGGCCCCGCTCCTGCCCGGCCCCCGGCTGTTCGACAACCTCTCCTTCGCCTGGAACCAGGTGGACATGGGCGAGGCGCTGGTCAACACGACGATCGTGGCCGGGCTCGTGGCCCTGTCCACCGTCCTGTTCTCCACCCTGGCCGGCTTCGCCTTCGCCAAGCTGCCCTTCAGGGGCCGCGGCGCCCTGCTGGCGCTCGTGGTGGCCACCATGACGATTCCGCCGCAGCTCAGCGTGATCCCGCTCTACCAGATCATCACCGACCTCGGCTGGGTCGACCAGCTCCAGTCGGTCGTCCTGCCCTCGCTGGTCGCCGCCTTCGGCGTGTTCTTCATGCGCCAGTACCTCATCGAGGCCCTGCCCGTGGAGCTGGTGGAGGCGGCGCGGATGGACGGTGCGCACAGCCTGCGCATCATCTGGCACGTGGTGTTCCCGGTCGCCCGGCCGGCGATGGCGGTCCTTGGAATGCTCGTCTTCGTGCAGGCATGGAACGACTTCTTCTGGCCGTTCATCGCACTGACCCCCGACGGGAATCCCACCCTGCAGGTGGCCCTCTCCGGCCTCGGCGCGGGAAACCACACCGTCGACCAGGCCGTCGTCCTGACCGGGGCGCTCATATCCACCCTGCCGCTGCTGCTGGTCTTCGCCGTCCTCGGCAAGCACATCGTGGGCGGCATCACCGCAGGCGCCGTCAAGAACTGACGGCGTCCGTCGAGACGGCCGACACGTCGGTCCGTTCGCACACCCTGCCTTCCGCCACCGCTTCATCCGGCACGGCTTCATCGGGCACGACCTCGTCCGGCACGGCTTCATCGGGCACAACCGTCCGGCACGGCTTCATCCGGCACGACCTCGTCCGGCACGGCTTCATCCGGCACCGCTTCACCCGGCACCGCTTCATCCAAACCCGCGTTGGGAGCGCTCTCCTATGACCGCGTCCGAGACCCGGCCACTCACGGCCACCCGCACCTTCCCGCCCGACTTCCTGTGGGGCACGGCCACCGCCGCGTACCAGATCGAGGGCGCCGCCCGAAAGGACGGCCGGACCCCTTCCATCTGGGACACCTTCTCCCACACCCCCGGCAAGGTCTTCGAAGGCCACACCGGTGACGTGGCCGTGGACCACTACCACCGGTACCCCGAGGACGTCCGTCTCATGTCGGAACTCGGCCTGGGCGCCTACCGGTTCTCCGTCTCCTGGTCACGCGTTCAGCCGACCGGCCGGGGCCCCGCCGTCCAGAAGGGGCTGGACTTCTACCGCCGGCTCGTCGACGAACTGCTCGCCGCCGACGTCACACCCGCCCTCACCCTCTACCACTGGGACCTCCCCCAGGACCTGGAGGACGCGGGCGGCTGGCCCGAGCGCGCGACCGCGGAGCGGTTCGCCGAGTACACCGGCCTGGTGGCCGACGCCCTCGGAGACCGGGTGAAGCACTGGATCACCCTCAACGAGCCCTGGTGCAGCGCCTTCCTCGGCTACGGCTCCGGCGTCCACGCCCCCGGCCGTACGGACCCGGTCGCCGCCATGCGCGCCGCCCATCACCTCAACCTCGGTCACGGCCTCGCCGTCCAGGCCGTGCGGGCGGCACTGCCCGGGGACGGCCAGGTCGCGGTCTCCCTCAACCTCCACGAGGTTCGCCCGCTGACCTCCTCGGCCGACGACCGGGAGGCGGCCCGACGCATCGACGCCGTCGGCAACCGGATCTGGCTCGGACCGATGCTGGAGGGCGCCTACCCCGAGGACCTCCTCGCGGACACCGCGCACCTGACCGACTGGTCCTTCGTCCGGGACGGCGACACCGCCACCGTGCACCAGCCCCTGGACCTGCTCGCCGTGAACTACTACACCCCGACGGTCGTCTCGCACGCGGCGCCGGGCGCGGCGGCGCCGCAGGACGACGGGCACGGCAACAGCGAGCACTCGCCGTGGCCCGGAGCGGAGGGCGTGGCCTTCCACCGGGCGCCGGGTGAGCGTACGGCGATGGACTGGCCGATCGACGCGGGCGCCCTGTACGACCTGCTGACCCGGACCGCAGCCCGGTACCCCGGGCTTCCGCTCGTGGTCAGCGAGAACGGCGCGGCGTACGAGGACGAGGTCGGTCCCGACGGCACGGTCCACGACCCGGAGCGCGCCGCCTACGTCCACGCCCACCTCGACGCGGTGCACCGGGCGATCACGGACGGGGCGGACGTGCGCGGCTACTTCCTCTGGTCGCTGCTGGACAACTTCGAGTGGGCCTACGGGTACGCCAAGCGGTTCGGCGCCATCCACGTCGACTACGACACCCTGGAGCGCACACCCAAGTCGAGCGCGCACTGGTACTCCCGCGTGGCCCGGACGGGAGAGCTGCGCGCTCCCGGCGAGGCGTAGGGCCTGTCGTCAAAGTCCCGTCTGCCCCGCGGGCGACGACGCGACTTTGACGGCAGGCCCCAGTGCTGTGGGACGCGGGCGTCACGGCCGACTTCGCCCATCCGGAGCGGTTGAACGGCTACCGGCTGGTCATCGCCCCGTCCTCCTTCCTGCTGGCCGACAAGGGAGCCGATACCCTGCGCCGTTACGTCGACGGCGGCGGCACGCTCCTCGTCCAGCACGCGAGCGGATTCGTCGATGAACGCATGCACGCCCGGCCGGGCGGCTATCAGCCGGACCCGTGACGCCTTGGACAGCGCCCACCGGAACCACGAGCAGATCCTCGGCGCGCTGCAGTCCCGCGACGCCCTGCCCGCCGCCGCCGCGGCGACGGTCCACATCACGGCCGTGGAGCAGTGGCTGGCCGCCGGTCTGAGCGACGACGCGCTGCGGGCGATCGACGGCTGAATGCGCCGCCCATCCGACCCTGTTCCACCAGACGCCCCCTACAGGGGCGGCAGGCGGCCCGGGTCGGCGATGATCTGTCGGACGGTCGACCATGCCGCGCCCAGCACCGGTCCGCGCCGGCCCAGGGCGGAGGGGCGTACCGCCTCCGGGGTCCAGGGCCGGACGGTGATCCGGGCGGCGAGTTCGGCGCGGACGGCCGGGAGGAGCCAGTCGGCGAGTTCGGCGTAGGCGCCGCCCAGAACGAGGCCGTCCGGGTCGATCAGGTTCACGGCGGAGGTGAGGGCGAGGCCCAGGGCGCGTCCCGCACGGTCCAGGGCGCGCAGGGTCGCCGCGTCGCCGGCGCCCGCCCGCTCGGCCAGCAGGGCCACCGGGTCGCCGACGTGCGCGAGCCCGGCCTCGCGCAGGACGGCCGCTTCGCCCGCGTACTGCTCCAGGCAGCCGCGTGCCCCGCAGGCGCAGCGGGCGCCCTCCGGGTGGACGGGCAGGTGGCCGAGTTCCCCCGCGAATCCGCGGGCGCCGCGGAACAGCTGCCCGCCGACGACGAGTGCGGCACCGATTCCGGCCTCGGCGGAGACGTGCACGAAGGTCCCGGTGGGGTCTCCTCGGTGCCACTGCTCGGCCAGCGCCCCGAGGTTGGCCTCGTTCTCCGGCTCGGGCACGGTGTCGGGGTCCGGCCAGTGGTCGGCGGGGCGGACCTCTTGCCAGCCGAGGTTGGGGGCGTGTCCGACCAGCCCGCCCGGCTCGTTCGGCACCACCCCCGGCACGGCCAGGACGCGGCCCGCGACGCGCAGCCCGAGGGCGGCGGCCTCGGCCTCCGCCTCGGCGCCCAGCGCGGCGGCCTCCGTCAGCACCTGCCCGGCCGGCCGGCCCGCGTTGGCCCGCTCCACCCGGCGCCACACCCGGGGTTCACCTCGTAGGTCCACGACGCACGCGGCGAGGTGGGTGACGCCGATCTCCAGGCCGAGGCCCGCGGGACCCCGGTCGTTCAGGGCCAGCGCCCGCCCGGGGCGGCCGACGCGTCCGCTGGGTGCGGTCTCCGTCTCGGTCAGCGCGCCGCGGCCGATGAGTTCGTCGACCAGAGAGGAGACTGCCGGCCTGGTCAGGCCCGTGTGCCCGGCGACGTCCGCCCGGGAGAGCGGACCGTGCGCGGCGACCGCGCCGATCACCACCGCGAGGTTCTGCCGACGCATGCCCTGCTGCGAGGCGGGCACGGCCTCCGCGCCCCCGCTCGCCCTGCCGCTCCCCGCCATCGGGCCGACCTTCCTATCGTTGTGCCGGCGGGAGCTCCTGCAAGGCCCGCGCCCGCCGCAGCGTACTGGTGATCCGTTCGAGCGTGTCCTCGTCGCGGGGTACGGGGTCCAGGATCCGGCCCCCGGCGGTCCGCCAGCGCCGGGCGACGGCGTCGGCGGGCTCACCGGTGAGGAGTGCGGCGGCCTGGGCGGCGGCCCCGAGCGCGACCGGTTCCCGGGCCTCGGGCACCTGTACCGCTCGGCCGGACAACCGCAGCACGGTCCGCTGCCAGGCGCTGCCGCGGGCTCCGCCGCCGATCAGCAACAGTGGTTCGTCGGGGGCGGGGCTTTCGCCTCCGGCACGCAATACGTCGTCCAGGGCCACGAGGAGGGCGTGGGCGGCGCCGTCGTAGGCAGCCTGCAGCAGCTGACCGGGCGTGGTGTCGTGGCGCAGGCCGTGGACCAGGCCGGAAGCGCCGGGGAGGTCCGGAGTGCGCTCGCCGTCCAGGTAGGGAAGGGCCACCACCGTGCCGCCCGCCTCGACGTCCTCGCGGCCGCGTCCGACGAGGGTGGCGAAGCGGTCGACGGCGAGGGTGCAGTTGAGCGTGCAGGCGAGCGGCAGCCAGCCGCCGAGGGCATCGGCGAAGCCGGCGACGGTTCCGCTCGGATCGGCGGGGCGGGTCCGGCCGACGGCGTAGACGGTGCCGGAGGTACCGAGGCTCAGCACGGGACGTCCGGGGGTCAGGCCCAGCCCGAGGGCGGCGGCCATGTTGTCACCGGTCCCGGTGGCCACCAGCGCGCCTTCGCGCAGTGGCATCCCGGTCCGTACGGTGCCCGCGAGGGCGCCCGGCGGGAGGACTTGCGGCAGCAGCCCGGGGTCGAGGCCGATCCGGCCGAGGACCTCCCGGTCGTAACCGTCCGGGCCCCACCAGCCGGTTCCCGAGGCGTCACCGCGGTCCGTCACCGCCTCGCCGGTCAGCCGCTCCGTCAGGTAGTCGTGGGGAAGCCGGACGGCCGCGACGCGGTCCGCCGCGGCAGGCTCGTTCGCCCGCAGCCAGGCCCACTTGGCGGCCGTGAAGGCGGCCGTCGGGACGCTGCCGGTGCGGCGCGCGAGCTCGGCCGGGCCGAAGGCGGCTCCGAGCTCTGCGGCCTGCGGGGCGGAGCGGACGTCGTTCCACAGCAGCGCCGGGCGCACCGGCCGGCCCGCCGCGTCGAGGGTGACCAGGCCGTGCTGCTGGCCGGCGATCGAGCAGGCGGCCGCGCGATCCGCCCAGCCGGTGCCCGCCGCGGCCTCGCCGAGCGCCCGCCACCACTGTTCGGGGTCGCTCTCGCGTCCGGCGCCGGTGCTTACGGCATGCGAGGCGCGGCCCTCGCCCAGGACGGCGCCGGTTTCCAGGTCGACGGCGAGGGCCTTGGTGGACTGGGTCGAGCTGTCGACACCGATCACGACACGCTGAGCAGACATGCGTTCCTCCGGCGGGGTTCCTTCTGGCGTCCCGGCATACTAATTTGTTTTTCGTCATTACAAATAGCCCTCGGCCTGATCCGGAGCGCCTCATGACCCGCGACCCGCTCGTTCCCACCCCCGCGCACAGGTTCACCTTCGGCCTGTGGACCGTCGGCTGGCAGGGGCGGGACCCCTTCGGCGACGCCACCCGGCCCGCCCTCGATCCCGTCGAGAGCGTGGAGCGGCTGGCCGAGCTCGGCGCCTACGGCGTCACGTTCCACGACGACGACCTGATCCCCTTCGGCGCCGGCGACGCCGCCCGCGAGCAGGCGGTCAAGCGGTTCCGCACCGCACTCGACACAGCCGGGCTGAAGGTGCCGATGGCCACGACGAACCTCTTCACCCACCCGGTGTTCAAGGACGGCGCCTTCACCGCCAACGACCGGGACGTGCGCCGGTACGCGCTGCGCAAGACGATCCGCAACATCGACCTGGCCGTCGAGCTCGGCGCCTCGGTCTACGTCGCCTGGGGCGGCCGCGAGGGCGCGGAGTCCGGCGCGGCCAAGGACGTGCGTGCCGCCCTCGACCGGCTGAAGGAGGCTTTCAACCTGCTGGGCGAGTACGTCGAGAACCAGGGCTACGACCTGCGCTTCGCGATCGAACCCAAGCCCAACGAGCCGCGCGGCGACATCCTGCTGCCCACCATCGGCCACGCCCTGGCGTTCATCAACGAGCTGGACCGGCCCGACCGGGTCGGCCTCAACCCGGAGGTCGGCCACGAGCAGATGGCCGGACTGAACTTCCCGCACGGCATCGCCCAGGCCCTGTGGCACGACAAGCTGTTCCACATCGACCTCAACGGCCAGACCGGCATCAAGTACGACCAGGACCTGCGCTTCGGCGCGGGCGACCTGCGCCAGGCCTTCTGGCTGGTCGACCTGCTGGAGTCGGCGGGCTACGACGGCCCCCGCCACTTCGACTTCAAGCCCCCGCGCACCGAGGACTCCGACGGCGTCTGGGCCTCGGCGGCCGCCTGCATGCGCAACTACCTGCTCCTGGCGGAGCGTTCCCGCGCCTTCCGGTCCGATCCGGAGGTCCAGGCCGCGCTCGCCGCCTCCCGACTGCCCGAGCTCGCCCTGCCCACCGCCGAGGACGGCCTGGCCGGGCTGCTGGCCGACCGGTCCGCCTTCGACGATTTCGACGTCGACGCCGTCGCCCGCCGCGGCATGGTCTTCGAGCGACTGGACCAGCTCGCCCTCGAACACCTCCTCGGCGCCCGCTGAGCCGGTGCGCGCAAGAGCCGGGCCGTGACGATCCACGGCCCGGCTCCGCCACTCCCCATTACCTTCTTGGTGGCCCCGCAATGGGGCGCCCGGCCTCCGGAGTTGGCATGACTTTCTCCCCCTGTCGCTCGCATGACCTGGGGGGGGCACCGGCTCCGGAGGCATCGACAGACCGCTGATCAGGGGCATGACCGCCGACCCTTCCGCAGGTCGGGAGGCCCTTCCTCATGTGGATGTGGCGATCGGTGCCGTGGGGCGGCCGGGTGATGGGGACGACCGGAGGACGCACGTGATCGACATCAGCGACATCGGTGCCTTCCTCGGCTTGGACGTCGGCAAGGGCGAACACCACGCCACCGCCGTCACCCCGGCCGGGAAGAAGGCCTTCGATAAACGGCTACCCAACAGCGAACCCAGGCTCCGCGAGGTCTTCGGAAAGCTGCAGGCCAAGCACGGAACGGTGCTCGTGGTCGTCGACCAGCCGGCCTCGATCGGCGCCCTGCCCCTGGCGGTCGCCCGGGACATGGGCTGCCCGGTCGCCCATCTGCCAGGGCTGACGATGCGGCGAATCGCCGACCTTTGTCCGGGGGAGGTTAAGACTGATGCCCGCGACGCGTTCGTCATCGCGGACGGCGCCCGCGTCATGCCCCACACGCTCCGCTCGGTCGACCTCGAGGACGAGACCATTGCCGAGCTGGAGATGATCGTTGGCCCGGGGGCGGGTCAGAGCTCCGGGGCCAGGCCGCGCTCGCGCAGCCAGGCCAGTTGGACGGGCGGGTTGGAGCCGAGGCCGCCGCCGTGGTCGCCGAACGGCCACACGGTCATGGTGCGGTCCGCGCCCGCGTAGCGGTTGAAGGCGGCGTAGACCGTGGAGGGCGGGCAGACCGGGTCCATCAGGGCCACGCTGAACAGCGTCGGCGCGGTGGCCCGCCGGGCGAAGTGGACGCCGTCGAAGTAGTCGAGGGTGTCGAAGGCCGGCTCCACGCGGTGCCGGCTGTGCCAGCGCAGGTACGTGGCGATCTCCTGGTACGGGCCTTCGCCACATATCGCGGTGGCGTGGCGGAAGTGGCACAGGAACGGGACGTCCGGCATCGCGGCCGCCACGCGGTCCCCGGCGAGACCGGCGACGGCGAGCGCCAGACCGCCCCCCTGGCTGCCTCCGGCCACCACGATCCGACGGCTGTCGAGTCCGGGCAGCTGCGCGACCGCGTCCACGGCTCGCACGCAGTCGGTGATCAGTCGCCGGTAGTAGTAGTCGTCGGGAGAGTCGATGCCGCGGGTCATGAACCCCTCGACCCACTGGGTGCCGTCGCCCAGGCACCGGTCCGGGGTGTCGTGGCCCTGCCCCCGGCTGTCGACGACGAGTTGGGCATAGCCGGCCGCGGACCAGAGCAGGTGGTCGGTGGGCAGTCCGCGACCGCCGCCGTAGCCGATGTAGGTGATGACGACCGGCAGCGGTCCGGCCGCGTCGCGCGGGCGCAGCAGCCAGGCGGCCACCGGTTCGCCGTTCCAGCCGGGGAAGCGTACGTCCTCGACCTCGACGGTGCGCAGCATGTGCTGGGCGGTGACCCGCTCCACCTTGATCGCCCCGTCGCGTGAGCGGGCTTCGGCGAGGGTCCGCCGCCAGAAGTCGTCGAATCCTGTCGGATCGGGCAACTCAGGCCGGTAGTGAATGAGTTCGTCCGCGCCGAGGTCGGTGAGCGGCATGGGGGCTTCCTCCGGTCGGAGAGGTGACGTGGGTGTCTGGGTGACTGGGTGACGGAGCTCGGCGGCCTCGGGGGCCTTGCCTCGCAGCTCCGGGCGGTGGTACGGGGCGGGGGTGGCGGCCCGCCCCCCTGTGGCGGGCCGCCGGTCTCGCGGGTGCGGGCCTCAGCCGGTCCTGGCGGCCTCAGCCGGTCCCGCTGGACGCGGTGAAGCCGAAGGCGGCCAGGCGGAAGCCGCCGTGCAGCGTTTCAGCCGACGACCACGCGGGGCTCGGGGGCCGGTCCGGTCACCGTGAGCCGTGCGGTGCGCACCGGGTTCTCGGCGGAGCGGCCTCTCGGCGGAGCGGCCGGCGGTGATCTCGTACCTGCCGGGGTCGACGGTGAAGGCGCCGGTCGCGGTGGACCAGTGAGCGAGCCGGTCGGCCGGGAGCGAGAACTCAACTCCCGGCACTTGCCCCGCTCCAGGCGGACCTTGCGGAAGTCGGCGAGGCGCCTGCGGGGGGCCTCGTAGCGGGCGTCGAGCGCGCGGATGTAGAGCTGGACCACCTCGCTGCCCTCCCGTGGGCCGGTGTTGGCCAGGGTCACCGTGACGTCGACCGAACCGTCCTGGCCAATCGACGGCCGCGACAGGCCCAGGCCGCTGTAGGCGAAGTCGGTGAAGGACAGCCCGTGGCCGAAGGGAGAGAGGAGCGCGGCCTCGTGGTACTGGTAGGTCCAGCAGGCCTTCATGACGTCGTAGTCGAGCGGGTCCGGCAACGGGTCCCCGCCCCGGTACCAGGTCTGCGGCAGGCGGCAGGCGGGCTCGGCCTCCCCGAGCAGCGGCGAGCGGCGCGCCCCTCGGCAACCACCGGCAGGACCATTCGGATGGCGAGGCCTTTTGCGATGCCGATGAGGTGGGGGCGGGCTCAACGCCGGCGGCGGCGAGTACGGCGGGAAGGAAGGTGCGCAGCACCTCGCCCCGCCCTCGGGATGCCGCAGGGCCCGGCCAGGCGGCTTTGGGCGCCCGGCACCGGCCGACTGGCGCTCGATGGCGGCGCGCGGATACGCGCGCAGAATGGTCGCGAGCTCCCGTCCGCCATGCACGGCGACCGGCACAGCGTGTGCGGTGAGGCTGCCGGAGGGGATGCCGAAGACGACGAGCACGGTCACTTCCTTCCTCATCCCTCGGACAGGAAACAGCAATGGCTCCCGCGGAGTTGAAGCGTCACCTCTCTCGACAAGGCAAATTGTTAGCGCGCACAATCTTCCTGTCAAGGAACCGGAACCAGGCCTCGACAAGTGCGACCGGCAATCCGCACGGCCGATGTCCAGGGCACGAGCGAGGAGTTCCCCGCGGTGCTGACGGTGATCGGGGCGACCCGCCGGGGCCTTGGCCTCGAAGTCCAGCAGGGCCCCGTGCCGCCCTGCCCGGTGTGCCGGGCAGGTGCGCTGTCCATCGCCATCGGCTGATGCGCTCGTTCAAGGGCCGGGGCAGGACGGCGGCCCGCCCGGCCAGAGCGGGCAGTTCGAGCAGCGCGGAGGGCGCGAGCCGCGGCCGGTACAGCCCCGCCTGCGCGTGCAGCGCGGCGGCCAGCACGGCGATCGGGGCGGCCGCCTCGACCGGCAGCGCCGGCCCCTGGCCGGGCCAGAGCCGTCGTGGTGAGTACGGCGGCCGGCGCATCGGCGGTCAGCAGCGGGAGGGGACCAGCTCGCTGCCGGCGGACAGCACGACCACGCGCGTGTGCTCGACGCGGGCGCGGACCCTTCGGTGTTCGGCGTTGTCCTCCTGGCCGCGCAGGAGGTGGCGTCCGGCCCTTCTGCGGTGCGGGACGATCAGCCCGGTGCCCAGGTAGGCGCCGTCCGCGAGCACCGTTGTTCCGGCCGCCGTGGTCGGGAGGTCCGACTCCCCCCAGACTTGGACCTCGGCCTTGTTGCCCGGTGCCGGCCGGGCCGAGGCGACGACCAGGCGGGTGTCGGCGTCGATGATGACCTGCACGTTCGCCGAGAACCGGTAGTTCCTCGACGAGGCGACAACCTTTCGGTCGCGGACCGGGATCAGGGTGCCGTCCACGATCCACAGGCGTTCGACGTCGGCGACGGGCAGCGGGGCCGGCTCCAGTGCCGGCAGGGGCCGCAGCCGCTGGATGAGGCGGCAGACCGTCGCCGAGGAGATGCCGAAGAGCGGGGCGAGCTGCCGCATCGTGAGGTGGGTGCGGTAGTACACGGCCACCAGCAGCACCCGGTCCGCCAGCGGCAGACACCACGGGCGGCCACCGCCCGACCCGTTCCCGCCCCGCTCCCGCACCACCTTCACCAGCTTCGCGAACCGGTCCGCCCGCAGACCCGTGAACGTCTCCGCCCACACCGGCTCAGCCCGCAACACCCCACCCATACAAGGAAAATGCCCCGACCTGAGCCTTCTGCGACACCCTCTGGCAGGCTCTGGCAGGTCAGGGTCGGCTCGGCCGGGTTGGCTGGGCGTGGATCGCAAGGCGACGACAACCCGCAAGGCGCAACAAGGCGCGGCACCAGCCAACCCGGCCCCCGCCCTGATCCACCGCGCACCTTGAGGCCGGGCCCGCGGCGCCCGCGCGACGCGGGCCCGACCCGGACGGGCTCGGCAGGCGGCACCGCAGGTCCGCGCCCCACCCCCAGCTACCCGACGAGCAGTTTCCGGAGCCGACCGACCAGGCTCGCCGAAGCCCTGCCGCACAGCAGCCAAGGGCGGAGTGAAGCAGCTGAACTCAGGAATGCCGCCAAGGCCACCGAGCCGATGCATCCCGGAATCGAGCGGCCGGAGCCGTGCGGGACGCGCGCGCAGCACACCGAGCACCACGTCCGCGTCGACACAGGAGACGCCGCAACGTCGCCCAGTCCGTCCGGCGATCCGCAATCCCACCAAGTAGCCAGCCCCGGACCCCCTACCCCGCTCGGCAAAGCCGCAGAAACCGCGGAAGCCGTCCGCGACCGGCACGCCCGGACGCCCCGCTGCGGAGCCGTCCCGGCGAACTGGCTGCCCGCCTGGGGCGATGTTGCCCAAGGGTGATCTGAGTAGACCCTTGACGACACACTTGTGAGCGTTAACACTCAGGTATCGCCAGGCCGGAGCCGCTGCAAACCTGACTTCGCAACAGCGCGGGGAACGACTCCCGGCCGGCCCCGCTCGACCGCTTCCGGTTCTCCCAGCCGGGTCGCACTGTGCCGGTCGCGGAACGTCACTGGAGGAACTGTGCGGAAGCTTTCAGCGGGACTTGTCACCCTGGGCCTGACGCTGTCGCTGGCAGCCTGCGGCCAGAGCGCCAACGGAACCGGCGACGCCCCGGCCGGCGGGGACGCCAAGGGCGGCCTCGTCGGCATCGCGATGCCGACCAAGTCGTCGGAGCGCTGGATCAACGACGGCAACAACATGGTCAAGGAGTTCCAGGCCAAGGGTTACAAAACCGACCTCCAGTACGGCGACAACGTCGTGGAGAACCAGGTCGCCCAGGTGGAGAACATGATCACCAAGGGGGCCAAGCTGCTGGTGATCGCCGCCATCGACGGTTCCTCGCTCACGAACGTGCTGCAGAAGGCCGCCGACGCCCACGTCCGCGTCATCTCGTACGACCGGCTGATCCGCGGCACCGGGAACGTCGACTACTACGCGACCTTCGACAACTACAAGGTCGGCGTCCTCCAGGGCAGCTACATCGTCGACAAGCTCGGCGTCAAGGACGGCAAGGGCCCCTTCAACGTCGAGCTGTTCGCCGGCTCGCCTGACGACAACAACGCCGCGTTCTTCTACAACGGCGCGATGAGCGTCCTCAAGCCGTACATCGACGACAAGAAGCTGGTCGTGCAGAGCGGCCAGACCTCCCTCAACCAGATCGCGACGCTGCGCTGGGACGGCGGTCTCGCCCAGTCCCGGATGGACAACCTGCTGAGCAAGTCGTATACCGCCGCCCGCGTCGACGCCGTGCTCTCGCCGTACGACGGCATCTCGATCGGCATCATCTCCTCGCTCAAGGGCGTCGGCTACGGCGCCGGCCAGGCGCTGCCCGTCGTCACGGGCCAGGACGGCGAGCTGGCCTCGGTGAAGTCGATCATCGCGGGCGAGCAGACCCAGACCGTCTACAAGGACACCCGCCAACTGGCCAAGGCCGCAGTCCAGATGGGCGACGCGCTGCTGACCGGCGGCAAGCCCGAGGTCAACGACACCAGCCAGTACGACAACGGCGTCAAGATCGTGCCGGCGCAGCTGCTCCAGCCCGTCAGCGTCGACAAGGAGAACTACCAGAAGGTCCTGGTGGACAGCGGCCAGTACACCGCGGACCAGCTGAAGTAGCCTGCGGAGCCCCACCGACGGGTCCGACGACGACGAAACGGCGGTGCGACGCCCGGGAGACCGCCCGGCAGCGCCCCGCCCCGACGATACGGATGCACAACCATGGCCCGACCCGTTCTCGAGATGCGGTCGATCAGCAAGACGTTTCCCGGTGTCAAGGCCCTCTCCGAGGTCAACCTGACCGTCGCCGCCGGTGAGGTGCACGCCATCTGCGGCGAGAACGGTGCCGGCAAGTCCACGCTGATGAAGGTGCTCAGCGGGGTCTACCCCCACGGCGGCTACGAGGGCGAGATCTACTTCGAGGGCGAGCCCTGCCGGTTCCGGGACATCCGGGCCAGCGAGCAGCGCGGCATCGCCATCATCCACCAGGAACTCGCGCTGGTGCCCTACCTGTCCATCGCCGAGAACGTCTTCCTCGGCAACGAGCACGCCACCCGGGGCGTCATCAGCTGGCACAAGACGCTGACCCACGCCGCCGCACTGATCCGGCAGGTCGGGCTCGACGAGAGCCCGCACACCCGGATCGCCGATCTCGGCGTGGGCAAGCAGCAGTTGGTCGAGATCGCCAAGGCGCTCGCCAAGAAGGTCAAGCTGCTCATCCTCGACGAGCCGACGGCCGCCCTGAACGACGAGGACAGCCGCAAGCTGCTCGACCTGATCCTCGATCTCAAGGCCCAGGGCATCTCCTGCATCCTCATCTCGCACAAGCTGAACGAGATCGCCCGGGTCGCCGACTCCGTCACCATCCTGCGTGACGGGCGGACCATCGAGACCATCGCGATCGGTCCCGAGGGCATCTCCGAGGAGCGGATCATCCGCGGCATGGTCGGCCGCGACCTGGAGCACCGCTACCCCGAGCGCGCCCCCGAGATCGGCGAGGTCGCCTTCGAGATCGAGGACTGGAGCGTCCGGCACCCGATCGACCACCGGCGCAAGGTGGTCGACGGCGTCTCGCTCAACGTCCGCCGAGGCGAGATCGTCGGCATCGCCGGCCTCATGGGCGCCGGCCGTACCGAACTGGCCATGAGCGTCTTCGGCCGCTCGTACGGTCGGTGGACCGGCGGCCGGGTACGGCTGGACGGCCGGGAGATCCGTACCCGGACGGTGCCGGAGGCGATCGGCCACGGCATCGCCTACGTGACCGAGGACCGCAAGCAGCTCGGCCTCAACCTGGGCGACGACATCAGCCGGAACATCTCGCTGAGCGCCCTCGGCAAGGTCGCCCGGCGGGGCTGGGTCGACCGGCACGAGGAGGCCCGGATCGCCGAATCGTTCCGGCGGACCATGAACATCAAGGCCCCCTCGGTGTTCGCGGAGACCGGCAAGCTCAGCGGCGGCAACCAGCAGAAGGTCGTCCTCAGCAAATGGATCTTCGCCGAGCCGGAGGTGCTGATCCTCGACGAACCCACCCGGGGCATCGACATCGGCGCCAAGGCGGAGATCTACACCGTCATCGCCGAACTCGCCGCCCAGGGCAAGACGGTACTCGTCATCTCCTCCGAACTCCCCGAACTCCTGGGCCTGTGCGACCGGATCTACACCATGGCCGAAGGCCGGATCACCGGAGAGGTCGACCGCGCGGAAGCCACCCAGGAATCCCTCATGCGGCTCATGACCATGAGCGCGGCATACCCCGACAAGCAGGTGTGAGGCATGGCCCAGACCAAGACCAACCCAGAGACCACGCCCAGCACACCGCAGACCGGCCGGCGCGTGTCGGCCGGTGCCGTACTGGCCCGAGCGCTGCGCGGCAACCTGCGCCAGTACGGGATGCTGGTCGCGCTGGCGCTGATCGTGCTGCTGTTCCAGTTCTGGACCGACGGCATCCTGCTCCAGCCGCTCAACATCACCAATCTCATCCAGCAGAACGGTTACATCCTCATCCTGGCCATCGGCATGATGATCGTCATCATCGCCGGGCACATCGACCTGTCGGTGGGGTCGCTCGCCGCCTTCGTCGGGGCGGCCGCGGCGGTGATGATGGTCAAGCACCACGTGCCGTGGCCCGTGGCGCTGGTGGCCGCGCTGCTGATCGGCGCTCTCGCCGGAGCCTGGCAGGGGTTCTGGATCGCCTATCTCGGGATCCCCTCGTTCATCGTCACGCTGGCCGGCATGCTGCTGTTCCGCGGCGGGACCCAGATACTCCTGCAGGGCCAGTCGGTGGCGCCGTTCCCCAAGGCCTTCCAGAACATCAGCAGCGGCTTCCTCCCCACGGTCGGCCCCCAGACCGACTACCACAACCTCACCCTGCTGCTGGGCCTCTTGGTGTGGGCCGTCGCGATCCTGCAGGAGGTGCGCGGCCGGCGGCGGGCCGCCTCGTACGGGCTGGAGCCGCTCCCGGCCGGGCTGTTCCTGGTGAAGCTCGGCGCGATCTCGGCGGCCGTGGTGGCCTTCACGCTGCTGCTGGCCAGCTACCACGGGGTGCCGGTCGTGCTGCTGATCCTCGGCGTCCTGCTGGTCGGCTTCGGCTACGTGATGCGCAACTCGATCCTCGGCCGACACACCTATGCCATCGGCGGCAACGAGGCGGCGGCGAGGCTGTCCGGGGTGAAGAGCAAGCGGGTCGTCTTCCTGGCCTTCGTGAACATGGGAGTCCTCGCGGCCCTCGCCGGGCTGGTCTTCGCGGCGCGCCTCAACGCCGGTACGCCGCAAGCCGGCATCAACTTCGAGTTGGAGGCGATCGCCGCCGCCTTCATCGGCGGCGCCTCCGCGAGCGGCGGTGTGGGAACCGTCATCGGTGCACTCACCGGCGGTCTGGTGCTCGGCGTGCTGAACAACGGCATGTCGCTTGTCGGCGTGGGCACCGACTACCAGCAGGTGATCAAGGGCCTGGTCCTGCTGGCGGCCGTCGGCTTCGACGTCTACAACAAGCGCAAGGCCGGAGCCTGACCTCGCCCCCTCCTCGGCTGGGCGCCGCGGCCCGCACGAGGAGGGTGCCTCGCGTACCGGTGGCCCGCCTCGCGCGGCTCCGCTCGCGCGTCCACGATCCGCTCGAAGAGGAACGCGTGCTTGAGGAAGAGACGTCGTACGGCGGCTCGCCGCTGTCGCCCGTGGGGGGCGAGGTGCGGCCCGTGCCGTCGTACAGCGACCAGCCGACGACATGGGAGTCCAACGCCGAGCTGGCCAAGTACAGGACCAGCACCTGCTGCCGCAGCACGGGCGCGGCGTCTTGCGCCCGCTCGGAGAGGATCGCTCCGGTCGTCATGCCTGTGCCTCCGCAGGGCGGTTGGAGACCCTGGTCACCCAGTGGTCGAGGTCGAAGTTCTCGTCGCCGGTCGGCGCCCGCCCCAGCAGGATGGGGTGGTACCGCTCCAGCCGGCCGGTCGCCCCAACCACCTGACGCCGCTCCTCCGCGCCGCGACGGGGGAGACGGTCGTCGGCTATATCCGAGCCCGGCGAATGGTACGGGCCCCTGTCGCCGCGTACTCGGAGCGTCTCCGCGCGGCATCCGTGCCGCCCGGCCCATGTCGCCCCACTCCCCCGCCCAGTGAGCGGGCCGCCACGGCACCGGCGCGGCTGCCCGCAGGACCCGCCGCGCGCGCTTCCTCTCCGTCGGCAACCTTTTCGCATCCCGCGGCGACCAAGGAGTGCACCTCGACTCGAACTTTCGAACGGACCGACATGCAGACTGCACGGCAGGCCGCGCGGCAGCGCAGGCGTAGACACAGGCTGATCACGGGAACGGCGGTGATGCTGACTGCCGCGGGCGTCCTCATCTGCCTTGTGACGGCCATGCTCCCCGGCCCCGAGGCCGAGGCCGGGGCCGACCTGGCCGCGCCCGCCCTCACCCGGGCGGGAGCCACGCCCACGGCCCCGACGAGCCCCACGCCCCCGACGGACGGCTCGCCTGCCGCGGCGACGCCGACCGCGGCCGTCGGTACGACCACCGCGCCGCCACAGCCTTCGACGGAGACGAGCCCGCAGGCGGCATCCAGCACGGCGCCGTCGCCAGGACGCATCCAGCCCGGAACCACCTACAAGGGCGTCGCCACCGCGTACGCTGCCGGCGACGGCAACGGCGCCTGCCTGTTCGGCCCGAGCGACGACGACCTCATGATCGCGGCGATGAACACCACCGACTACGAGTCGTCCAGGGCGTGCGGCGCTTACGTACGCGTCCGCGCCGCGAGCGGCGCCTCGATCACGGTCCGGATCACCAACGAATGCCCGCTGCCCTGCGCACCTGGACAACTGGACCTCAGCGAACAGGCCTTCGCGAAACTGGCCGATCCCAAGCTCGGCCGCATCCCGGTCACCTGGAGCCTGCTGAGCCCCCACACGTCCGGCGCGCTCTCCATCCGGTACAAAACCGGGTCCAGCCCCCACTGGTGCGGCATCCAGGTGATCGACCACCGGAATCCCGTCGCGCGGCTGGAGGTACGCAGCGCCAAGGGCTGGCGGAGGCTGCCCCGTACCGACTACAACTACTTCCTCTCCGCCGACGGCAGCGGGTGCGGCGGCGCGTTGAGGATCACCGACATCTACGGAGAGCAGCTGACCGTCGACGGGATCGCGCTGCTGCCGAACGTCGCACAACCGACCCGGGTCCAGTTCGCCCCGCACTGACACCGCACCGCGGCCGGGTGGCGGGTACGGGGCCGGTGCATCGGAGCGCCCGGGGCGCCTGGGGCGCGCCGGGCGCTGGTACGCTGCCGCCCGGATGTTAGCGCACACATTTTCCAGAGGGGGCGATCGACGGACATGGTCTTCGATGACGCGTCCGCGGAGTTCCACGAATTCTTCGAACGCCACTACGCCGAACTCGCCCGGTTCGCCCACCTCCTGACGGGCGAGGCGGACGGCGCCGACGACCTGGCCGCGGACGCCCTGATCGCGCTGTGGCAGCGCTGGGACCGGCTGCGCCAGGCCGAGTACCCACTCGCCTACGCCCGCGGCGTGGTGGCCAACCTGGTACGGTCACGCATCCGCAGCGCGGTTCGCGAGCGCCGCCGCATCGCCCTGTTCTGGTCCCGCGGCCAGGAGCCGTCGGAAGGTCCGGACGTGGCCGCCGCAGTGGACGTGCGTACTGCTCTCGCCCGGTTGCCGTTCCGCAAGCGGACATGCGTGGTCCTGCGGCACGCTTTCGACCTGTCGGAGAAGGACACCGCTCTGGCACTGGGAATTTCGGTCGGTACGGTGAAGAGCCAGACCTCGAAGGGGATGGCCGAACTGGAACGGATGCTGGGCAGTACGGGAGCAGCCGGAGAACTGTTGGCGGGAAGGAGGGGCCGGTGAACGAGGATCTCACCAGGCGGCTGCGCACAGCCGCCGAGGCCCACCAGCCCGACCGCGCCCGCATCCTGGCACGCGTGGAACGCGGCATGTCCGGCGCCCCCGACCGCTACCGCGAGTCGTCCGGCGCGAGGCCGTGGCCCAGGGTGGCGCTCGCCTCCCTCGCCGCAGTCGGCATTCTGGCGGTCGGTGGTTTCGCCGTCGCCGCCATCGTCCAGTCCCCGCCGGCCCGGCCGGACACCTCGGCCACCCCCGCCGCGCCGTCCGCGCCGTCCGCGCCGTCCGCACCGTCCGCGTCCGGGACTCCCGACTCCACGCCGTCGGCGCCCGCCACCGGCGGCCCGACCGCGCCGGACCGCTCGTCCTCGACGAGGCCCAGCCCTGCGGCGTCAGGCGGCGAGGGCCCGGCCCGGCCCGACGGCACACGCGTCCAGGACGGACCTCTGTGGTCGGCCGGCTCCTTGAACCCGGGCAGCAACACCTACTGGGCGCAGAGCGACATCACCCTCAAGACCACCCAGCCGCTCACCGCCCTCACCGTGGAACTGCGCATCACGCAGACCGGCGGAGTGCAGAGCACCGGCAGCTGGCGGACCCTGCCCGCCGACGACTTCACCGTCACCGTGCAGCACGAGGGCGGGGCCGTGGTCTACCGTTGGATCCTCAAGCCGGGCCGCACCGTCCCGGCCGGCCAGCACGTCTTCGCCGGCCAGTACAACCACGCCGCCGGCGAGCGCGAGGCCGGGCACGACGGCTACCGCGTCGACGCCAACGGTCCCCGCGGCGCCCTCTCGGTCTGGGGCGGCTTCACCCCGACACGATGAGGCCATGCCCGTAGCCTGGTCGACGCCGCCGAGGTTGGCCCGCCCGTTTACCTCGGGGTCGCCGCTGATGACGTTGACGGCGGTCCCACCGAACTGCTGCTGGTCCTCGTGGATCCGGACCCAGGTGGCGCCGCAGTCGGTGGAACGGAACAGCCCGGTGACGCCCTTCACCTTCCCGCTGAGGTAGAACGCCTGGTAGTCGGCGCCCGGGACCGCCTTGAGCTGCCGCCGCCCAGGCCGGTGGCCCGGGCGGTGAAGTGCTTCCCGCCATCGGTGCCGACGTACTGGGTGCCGCCGCCGAGGGCGTGGAAGGTGGTCCCCTCCGAACGGTCGGCAACCACGGCCGTGTCCTCGGGCAGGCCGGAGGCCGCCGCCCGTGCCGTGCCATGGTCGGTCGAGTAGCACGGGACGTGGCCCGCGGGCCGCCTGTTACAGGATGCGGTGGGTGAGGTGCGGCATCGTCAGCAGCGGCTGTACGGCGTTCGGATCGAGCTGCGAGAACAGCGTGAGGGAGAACGTGAACAGGCGCGCGCGGGTGGCGGGCGGGTTGTTCTCCGTGAGCCAGTCGGTCGCGACCTGCCCGACCGTCGCACCGGTCGACCGATCCATGACGACATGGGCCAGCGCGATGGGCAGCCGGCTCACGAGGCCCGTCGATCCGTCGACTCCGGGAAGGATCTGGAAGCCGTAGCCGACGCCCACCGCGGCGCCGGCGTCGGTGGACCCGCCGGTGAGTGTGGTGAATGCCGCGGTGAGTGCGTCTTCGAGCGGGCCCAGTGCGGTGAGGTCGACCGGTTCGTCCCAGACGTTCAACGGCGTCACGACATCGGGTGCGACGGCCGGGGCGGTGCGGAACACGAACTGCTCGTCGGTGGGCGGCCCGTCGGGGACCAGGCGCGTGTTGCGGCGGACGGTGAGCGTGGCGCGGGCGTTCTGGTACGCCATGACGTGCAGCCCGGGCCAGCACAGCCGGAACTGCGGCCACCCGGTTGCGGGCAACGGCGGGTCGAACCGGTACGTGCACGAGCCGCCGACGGGTGCGTCGGGGACGAGCGAAACGATGTTGCCCGTGGCGTCGACGTAGGCGACCTCGGGCCACGCGCCGCCGGGGCCGGGCGACGCCGTCACCGGGGTGAGCTCGACGGCGGCGAGGTACGTGGCACCGTCCTCGACCGTGTAACCGACGCGTACGCCGAGGGTGACCTCGACCAGGTCGGGACCGGGCGTCACCGCGGGCGGACCGGGGGTTGCCGGGGCGGCGGCCGGCTCGGCGGCGGGCCACCTGCGGTCCCACGCATCGGCGACCAGGCGGACGAGGTCGCCGAAGGTCCTCGCGGCGTTGGCGCAGGCCGCGCCGTCGCCCGAGTCCGAGACGTACCCGGCGAGCAGTGACCACAGGCCGTCGGCGACCGAGACGTAGCGGGCCAGCGCGCTCATGACGTCTTCGGTGCCCGCGTCGGTGGACCCGGCCCCGCCGGTGACGTTGAATGCCGCGCTCACGCGCACTTCGTCCTGCGCCGCGTGCTCGTGCGCGTAGCTGACGGCGTACGTCCACAGCGGCGCGCCGGCAAGTGTCGGCGGCTCCTGCGCGAACGTCGCGCCGGCCGTCTGCCCGAGCAGTACGGGCGATGCCGGGTACGCGCGCAGCGGCACCGGGACGTCGGCGCGTCCGAGCGAGGTCCGCAGCGCCGATGGTTTGGCGTCGCCGGTCAGCGGCGGGTAGAAGGCGAGCCACCGGGACGCCTCGTAGCCGCCGATCTGCGGCTCGGCCGCGACGTCGTACTCCAGGTCCAGGAATCCGTAGTCGAGGTCGACGGGGACGTACGCCTGCCAGCGCGGATCGGGCAGGCGCAGGAGGAATCCGACGTACGACGAGGCGGCGGACAGGTCCGTTTTCGCCGACGACAGCGTGTACGAGGCCCCTGTTGGTGTGGCTACGGTGCCGTAGAGCCGGGCCGGGCGTCCCCCCACGGTGTTCTCCGGCGGCTCGACGGTGGCGTCGTACTGCACGAGCGCGGCCGCGTCGTAGGCCCGGGAAAGGTTCACCGAGAGCTCGTCGGCAAGCCGCGCGACGGCGGCGGCCTGCGCAGGAACGGCGTGGGGGTCGGCGACGTCGAGGACGGGCCACAGGCCGCGGGCGACGGCGCGGGAGAGCGTACGTTTCGCGGCGAGTACCCGGGCCAGCGCGTCGCCGGTCGCGGGGTCTGCGTGTACGGCGGTGGCGTACGCCGCGGTGAGGAACAAGTCGATGTCGGCGAGCAGGCGCCGCGCCCACACCTCGGGGTCGACGCTGTCGAAGTCGGTCGGTGTCGCGTCGGGGGCGAGGTTGCCGTCGGGGCCGAGGGCGTGAACCGGGACGCCGCTGCGGCTGACGAGCTCGTTGGACAGCGGCCGCAGGGCGAAGACGCGCGGCATCGTCCTCGCGGTACCGTCCGGTTCCTGCCAGGTCAGGCCGGGCGCGACCTGTACGTCGGTGATGCCGCCCTCCGTGAACGCCACCACGGACAGGTCGGTTCCGCCGTCCGGAGCGTGTCCGGTGGCGAGCCGCAGCAGGGGGAACGCCGCCCTGAAGGATGTCTCGAACGCCGCGAGTGTCAGCGATTCCTCCCCCGGCTCGCCGCTGTCCGTGACGTGCGGCGGCACCGGCGCGTCCGCACGTTCGGCGGCCCCCGCGCCGTCCCCGGTCCGGAACGCGGGGTCGACGAGGATGTCGGGCCGTGCCAGTCGCAGGGCGACGGCGAGGGGGAACGGCATGGTGGTGTCCGCCAGCGGCAGTTCGGCGGGCAGCACCGCGGCGACGGAGACCCGCGCCTGTGGCAGCAGCGCCCTCGCACCGCGCCGCAGGAACGCGACGTCTGCCAGGGCGGCCGCCAGGCCGGCCGATGTCAGCGCTGCGCCGGCCGCGGCGAAGCGGGTGAGGACGGTGTTGAGGCTGTCGTGCGCTCCCGTGGTGACGCTCACGCCGTCGGCGGTCAGGGTCACGCCGTCCGCGACCAGCCCGGTGACACCGGCGTTCGCCTGCGCGAACGCCAGCGGGTCCAGGCCGTACGCTGCCGCCGCCCCCGCAGGGGTCACCGCCGGGCCCTCGCCGGCCAGCACGGCCGGCCCGCAGACGATCAGCGCACCGTCCGCGAGGTACGACGCATCGCTCGCGACGGCGGCCACCGTCTGCTCGAACGTCACCTCCCCCTGCGCCGCGAGCCGTTGCCACACCGCGTCGAGGGTGTCGTCGACGGTCGTCTGGGTGGCCACCGGTCCCTCCGAGGTGTCGACGGAGACGGTCCGGTACGGGGCGAGGACGCCCGGCATCGCCGCGTTTCGGCCTCCCAGCCCGAGCCCTGTCGTCCCGAACACCGGGCCGAGCGCGTCGAGCGTGTCGTCGGACCGCAGCGTGTAGGGCACCCGCACCGTCTCGGGCACGGTGACGCAGCCGGGCAGCACGGCGTCGGCGAGCGGGTGGGAGGCGTTCGCGGCCAGGAGCAGGGCCGGGGGGCAGGCGTAGCGGTCGGCCAGCTCGTGCAGCGTCTGCCCGGACGGCACCGTCACCCCCGCGAAGTCGCCGGCGTAGAGCAGCGTGCCCGCATCGAACAGGTCGTCGGTGTCGCCGTTCACTTCGGCGAGCCGGGCTCTCGTCGCGCCGGAGGCGTTGTAGGCGAGTGTGTCGCCTTCGACGGCGATGTAGTGCCGGGAGGTGAGCACGGCGGCAGGGTCGAGGATGCCGGGGCGCGTGGCGTTGGCGGCGGCGAGCGTTGCGACGTCCACGTCGTGGCCGAGCGCCGCGTAGGCGGCTGCCGCGTCGGCGAAGGAGTACGGGGGCTCCTGCGGCACCTCGAGCGGCACGTCCTCCCACAGGAAGACGAACCCCGGACACAGTACGCCCTGCGTCGTCGCGTTGTCCGCGGCGAGCAGCCCCGGGAGGGTGTGCGCGGTGGCGGCGACCGCGTCGAGCGGCGCGTCGGGGTCGGCGAGGGCCACGGACGCCGCGGGGATCGTCAGCGCGGTGGCGGGTCGCAGCGGGAGGTCCGCGTTCTCCTCGAGCGCGAGGAGCGCCGCACCGCTCGCCGGGTGGGGCCAGCCGGGGGCGAGTCCGTGGACGAGGTCGTCGGCGCTGCGGCCCTCGGCGTAGACGCCGTAGGCGGGGACGGCGGGCGCGTCCGGGCCGAAGAGCGCGGCGGCCTCGGCGGTCGCGTTCGCGGTCGCGAGGCCTTCCAGCGAGACGCCGTACGCCGTGACGAGGTGGGCGACGGTTGCCGAGGCGGTGGCCGGTGCGGTGGCCGCGGCGGCGGCCGACGCGAGGTAACTCGCCGCGGCGTAGCGCCACAGCGGCGTCACGTCCACGGCCAGGGGGTCGGGCGCGCCGTCGGCGCCGGGCATCAGCGTCGTCACCAGGGATGCCGCGGTCCGGCCACCGGCGAGCTGGTAGTACGCGGTCGCGTAGCGCTCGGCCTGTCGCGCTGCGGCCTCGATCGCGCCGGCCGCCGCGTCGCCGGGCTCCGGCGCCGCGGCGCCGGCCTGCGGAGCGATCGCGACCGTGAGCAGCGGACCCGCGGAGCTTGGTTCCACTGTGTACGAGAGCGACACCGCGGGCCACTGCGTCACGGCGAGCAGCGCGTCGGTGTAGCCGGCCGGCGCGTCGACGACGTACGGCGTCGCTCCGTCCGCTCCCGTCGAGACGCCCGTGTTGCCGAGCACGTCGCACAGGCCGAGCGTGATCGCCGCGACCGGTGTCGTCTCGCCGGCGATACCGCGGTACGGGTCCGCGGCGGTGTCCGGCAGGCCCGGCACCGCCGGGGACGTCTCCGGGGTCGCGGTACGCGCGTAGGGGATGACCTGCTGGAACCTCCAGTACACCGGTTCGGCCTCGGTGACGGCGCGTCCGAAGCGCCGGGCCCTTGCGAGGCGGTCTCGGTGCCATGCGGGCAGGCCGGTGCCGTCGCTGTCCGCCGGTGGGACCGGCAGGCCGCAGGCGCCGAGCGGTGTCGCGGCGTCGTACGTCAGGAGGCTGAACAGCCGCGCGACTCGGACCTCGGGCGTGTCGTCGTCCGGCGGCTGCGGCAGCGTGGTCGTGAAGCCGGTGAGTCCCTGCGGTACGACGGGCACGATGACGGTCTCGTCGCCCGGCTCGGCCGCCTCGACGTACAGTGCCGTGGCCGACGGGTCGAGGCCGGGCGCCAGGACCGCGCAAGTGTCGAAGGGCAGCAGTGTGCGGCCGCCGGGCGCGGGCTCCGCGCGGTCGTCGAGGACGACGAGCAGTGACAGGCGGGCGAGTCCGTCGGGGTCGAACGCGCCAGGCGGGAGGTCGTCGTCGGTCGCCGACCTGTAGCGGAGGTAGTAGCCCGTACCGCCGACGACGCTGCCCTGCCAGAGCAGGACGAGGAAGTCCGCGACGTCGGCCAGCGAAGCCGCACAGGGCTGCGAGCCCGTGGCGGCCGGCGCCGCGGAGGGAGGTTTGGACTCGGTGGACTCGTTCGTCTTGAGGATGAAGGTCTGCGAGGTGTCCGCCGCGAGTACCGCGAGCCCCGAGGTGTTGGACGCGTCGGGCGGCGGCGCGACGGCGAGGAAGGCGTCGGCGCCGTGGCCGTCGGCCAGGTGTGCCCAGAGCGCGAGCAGCACGTCGCGGTCGGTGGTGTCCACCCCGGCGAGCTCGTAGACGTGCGGGAGCGTGCCGACTTTCCGGACTCCGAAGGTCACCGTCGTCGCGAACGTGGAGTCCCCCACGATGTCGCCCGGCTTGGGGGTGAGACCGGGCGCGGCGGTGCGCACCACGTCGTACGGAATCGTCGGGCTCAGCGCCGCGCGGGCACGCAGCGCTGCCGGGAACGGCCACAGGCTCGCGTTGCCGGTGGCGGTCGCGTCCCGGCCGGGGACGGGGACCGGAATCGGGGACTGGAGCTCGACGCGGTGGTCGAGGCCGTAGGTGACGGGTGCCGGCTCGCCCAGGGGCAGCGGCGCGGGCGGGCTGACCGGCTCGAGCGTCATGACCGTCGGCGGGTAGAGCCGCAGCAGGTCCGCGTTGGTGAACTCCAGCGTCAGCTCGGACGTGACGTCGCCGCGGACGATCGCACCGTTCGCGGTGGCGGACTCGCGCAGCACGAGCCAGTCGGCCGCCGAGGTGAGGGTGACGTGCAGGGCGACGGAGTCCGGTTCGGACGGATCGGGCGCGGGGCTGTCGAACTGCTGGCCGGTCAGATCGTGCAGCGGTGTGAGGGCGCCGGTGGCGGCCCGGTGCCCGCCACCCGCGTCGACCGGCGCGGGGACCCGCTGACCGCTGAGGAGTTGGCGCGACACCAGCCCGGCGATCCGCCCGACCGCCTCGCCGGTGGTGACACGGGCGACGACCTGGTCGATGGACGCGGCCGGCACGTGCGGGACGCGCAACTCCGTTCGGTCGCCGGTCCGTGCGAACACCGGCCGGGTCGCGATCCGCTCGGCGAGGTCGGCCACCGGCAGCGCGTAGTACGCCGCGAGGGCGGCGAGCGTGTCACGGCCGGCGGTCACGGTCGCGGCCACGTCGGGCACCGGCACCAGCGCGAGCGGCGCCAGGACGTCGGCGGTCGCGACCAGTTGCCCGACTGTTGCGGGGGTGTAGGCGACCGTGCGGGCGGCGAGCGCGGCGAGTGTCTCCCGCGGCTGGATCCGGGTCGTCGTCGCGGGGATGGCGAACCCGCCGTCCGGCGTCCAGGTCACCGCGTCGCGGAACGCCGGCCAGCCGGGCGGCCCGCCCGCGCCGGTGGCGGCGCCCTGTGCGAGCGCGAGCGATGCCGCGACGGAGCGCGCCGTGTCGCCGGACAGTGTCGTGTACGTCGTGCGGCGCGACCAGTCGCCGAACTCGGCCGGGACCTGCAGCTCGGTTCCGCCGCCGGCGGTGTAGCCGGGGTCGAGGTGGTGCAGTGCCTGGAGGTACCACTCGAGGGATGCGACCTCGGCGTCGGGGACGTAGTGCACGAACATCGCCGCCGCCGCCTCGACGGTGGAAGCGAACGAGCCCTGTGTCAGATGGAAGGCCGGAACCTCCAGCACGGCGCCGGCGCGCAGCAGCGCCGCGTCGTCGAGCACCTTGGCGATCACGTCGGGATCCGCGACGCCGAAGCGGAGGGCCACCGCCTCGAGCGTTTCCGTCGCCTCGACCTGGTGGTCCACGGTGCCCAGCGGCAGCGGTTCGGTCACGGTCAGCGGGAAGTCCGCGTTCGCCAGCGCCACCGACTCGGCGCAGACACCGAGTTCGACCTGGAGCACGGTACCGGCGGCGGCGTGCTCGAGGTCATGGGCCATGCCGGGGTCGAGGAACGCGAGCTCTGCCGCGGTGGTCCCGAGCGCCTCGGCGACGCTGTCCAGCGTGTCGCCGGCGCGTACGGCGTAGGGGACGGTGGCACGGGGGAACTGCGAGGCGATGTCCGCGAGCGACACCGCCGCCTTCGGCGCGGGCACGGTCCAGTCCGCCAGCAGGCCGGCCGCCTCCTGCACGGCAGCCCGCGCCAGTCCGAGGCACCAGTCGCGGAAGACGTACGACGCGAACGATTCGTACGCGGCTAACGGGTCGTCGGGCTCCGCCGGGAGCGGGTCCGGCGTCGCGGCGAAACGTGCGGCGTACTCGGCGATCCCCCACTCATAGAGCGGGCCGACCTTCTGGTAGGCCGCCAGGTCGCGCCCCGGTGCCTGCGGTGAGGTCCACGCGACGAACGGCGGGACCCCGACGACCATGCCCTCCACGTCGGCCGGATTCTCACCCGCCGGGCGCCCCGTGACGTCAAGGTGGAGGTTGGTCGCCAGGAACGTGGCCAGGTCCTCGACGCCGAAGGGCGTGTCGGTCTGCCCGGGGTCGCGCAGCGTCCTCGCCAGTACGTCGAGCTGGCCGGCGGTCACGGTCGCGGGTCCGTGGCCGGGCGAGCCGGTGACCGCGGCGAGACACCAGCGCAGGAACGCCTCGACGAGCCGTTCGGCACCCGGCGTCGCGCCCGCCGGCGCGTGGAGCGGTGCGAACAGCAGCAGCGCGGCGCGATAGGTGGGCGCCGGAGGAACGGGCGGGGTGACGCCCCAGCCGACGGCAAGTCCGTCGACGGAGAACGCCGGCAGGAGCGTCAGTTCGGCGGTCCGCGGAGCATCGGGGAACACCTTCGTCGTCGGATCCCAGGTCACCGTGGTGCCGCGCGGTGCGGCAAGGGCGGCGGCCCTGCGCCCCGGGCTGCGCAAGGGCGGGAGGACGAAGGAGCGCAGCAGGGCCGCGGTCGGCGCCGACTGTCCCCCGGTGACGATCCACGGGGTGGGCCGGTCGCGGCCGACCGTGAAGCCGACGTCGATGCGCGCGCTGAACGAGAACGAGACCGTGATGAACAGGACCTTCACCGACGCCTTGACGCTGACGCCGACGTTCAGCCGGAACACCGAAGTGCGGTACGCCGCGAGCGCGACGCTCGCCTCGGCCCACGCCTCGATCGTGACATTGACCTGGACGATCTTGAAGTCGATGCGGCCGTAGACCTTGCCGTGGATGCCGACGACCGCTTGGGCCCAGTAGTACGTCGCGGGTGCGGCGCCGCTGCTCGTCGGGTTGAACCACGCCAGCACGCCCTGGAAGAGGGCGAGCACCTCGACGTAGGCACCCCCCGACAGCGGTCCGAACGACACCTCCTTGCCGACGCCGACGGCCAGGCCGACACCCAGCTCCAGCACCGGCGCGAACGTGCCGTTGGAGACGCGCGGCACGCGGCTGGAGGTCGCGCCGCTCAGGACGCCGAAGTAGACGCCGCCGCGGCCGACGAACGGCAGCACTTCGACGGAGAACGACCGGCTGAAGTCGCGGCCGTGGGGGAAGCCGAGGTCCACGAGGAAGTCGCCGTTCGTGTAGACCTCGACCACCACGATCCCGACGGTCACCGACACCGCGCCGAAGTCGATGCGGCGGAACGCGTCGGGCAGCCGCAGCTCGACCCGGAACATGCCGATGTCATCGCTGATCTTCTTGTAGAGGATCTCGAACTGCAGGCCCGCCAGCGAACCGGCGCGCTCTCCGCGCAGCCCGACGGCAAGGCCGTACAGACGGGGGTCGTTGAAGACGAACGACAGGTCCAGCGTGTCGAGGAAAGCCGCCTGGAACCCGATCAGCCACTCGCTGTCGGGCGAGAACTCGAGCTCCGGCATCTTGCCGACGGGGTTGCCGTCGGGCTTGACCGGCTTCATGTCCGCGCGCAGCCGCGCGACGGTGTCCCGGATCGTGTCGGGGTAGGTTCCGCGCAGCACCACGCGCTGCCCGATGCCGAGGTAGCGGAGGTCGAGCAGCGACTTCCCCTGGCCGGGCACCGCGGGCGGCGACCCGCCGAGCAGATCCCACGACAGCGGTCGCTGGGCAGGGTAGTCCTGCCCGAGGAAGCTGCCGGTGAGGACCATCTCGACCGTGGCGCGGCCGTCCGGCTGCCGCTTCCAGCGCACGCCGACGGTGTCCGCGGACATCACCCCGAGGTTCGCCGTCGTCGCGTACGTGAACTCCACCGTCGATTCGGTCGGGTCGACCGTCAGCACGAACGACGAAAGGTCGATCCTGGACAGGATGTCCCAGGGCGGGTCGAGCGTGACCTTCACCGTCGGCGCCGCCAGCCCGATCAGGTACTCGATGATCTCGCCGAGGGTCACGCCGCCGAGCCGGACGGAGACGACCTGGTGGTTGTCCTCTCCTCGCCGCGAGGTGGCGGCCGAGACCCACAGGTCGCCGAATTGGATCTTCAGCAGATAGGCGAGCTGCTTGGCGGCGAAGTCCACGCCGGCCGAGACCGCGAGCTTGTTCACCGAGAAGGTACCCGCCACCGAGCCGCTCACGCCGCCCTCCGCGTCACGGGAGACCGCGACGCGGGCGCCGACGGAGAGGTCCCGTGGCTGACCGAGGATGACGGGCCGCCAGACACCGACCACCGCCCCGGCGAGGTCGTAGGTCCCCGGCGTGAGCGCGAAGCGGAGCGACAGCTCGGTGAGCGTGACCGAGGGCAGCTCGTTGTCGGATGCCTCGCCCATGAATTTCCGCACCAGCGTGACCAGGTCGAGCTGGTCCCCCGCCCCCAGCTCGGCCTGGAACTCCCAAGCGGCCGACGGCGCGTAGGACGCCCCGACCGCGAACGCCGCGTCGCCGCTGCCGGCGGGCCCGACGCCGGGCAGCACGAACGTCGCCGTGATGCCGCCGGCCACACCGCTCTGGAGCACGTCGACCCGGAGGAACACGTCGCTGAGCTCGATCTCCACGTCACCGACCCGAACGGAGAAGTCGGTCGTGACGAGGGCGGCACCGGCGAAGGTCTGCGCCTGCAGGTCGGCTTCGAGCTCGAACCGCGTCACCTCGAGCGTGTACGGGAACGTCACGCCGAACAGCCAGCCGAGTGCCTGGTCGAGCGGGATCTCTCCTTGCGAGAGCGCCCCCGTGACGACGAACTGCGGGAAGTACGCCATCACGTCGAGCGAGAACACGGGGTCTTGCGGCGTCGCGAGGGCGGGCGGCCGTGCGGCCCCGCCGAGCGCGACGCGCGGTGGGCTTCCCGCGGCGACCATGCGGCGGTCGAGGTCGGCCTGACCGACCTCGACCGTGCCGAACACCGTCCCCGACACGCTCGGAGCACCGCCACCCCACAGGGCGAGCCAGCGCATGCCCACATCACTCACGACGAGGTAGGGCACCGGCGGCGTCCAGCGCTTCGCCGACCGGAACACGACCGCGACGTAATCCAGCGCCGGAGCACCGCCCGTGACCGACGGCGGCAGGAGCGAGAGGTCGATCTCACTGATCCGGAAGCCGGTGAAGTCGTCGAACGCGCGCGGCGCCGCCAGGAGGTCGGCCGGCACGCCGATCATCGACGCGATGCCTGCCAGGCCCCCGCCGAGCCCGGGCGCGTCGTCCTCGGGGAAGGTGACGTTCATGAGCCAGGTCGTCGCCATCGCGAGCAGAGGGGTGCTGACGGTCCCGGTCACCGGCTCGGTGGTGCCGAGGCGCAGCGTCGCCTCGCCATGGACCGCGGAGTACGACGCCACGGGGCTGACTGCCGGGTCGAGGTCGAGTTCGGTCACGAGCCGCAGGCCGAATTCCTCCAGGGCGACCGGCCCGAGCGTGACCGCCGGATGCGTCGATGCGGCGAACAGCGACAGGTCGGGGGCGCTCGCGGCGTCCGCGGGGATCGATACGGGCCCGTCGAAGCGCAGTGGGAACGGCCCGTAGAAGTCCGCGAACGGGTCGAACAGCGGAGACGCGCCGACCGCGCCGGTGAGCCGCAGCCCGGCCGTGCCCCCGGTCGTGGCCGTCGTGGCGAACACGACGCCGGAGACCGGCAGGTCCGCGAGGAACGACGGGCGGTAGCTCACCAACCCGCCCTCCTGGACGGGGGTGAGCGGCAGGGTGGGGAATGCCTCACCGAACGTCCACCCGGAGACTGTCGCGAGCCGCAGCGCGAAGACGCCGCCGTCATCACCGGTGGCGTACGCGAGGGTGACGCCGACCGCGAACGCCGCCCCGCCGGGGACGGCGAACGACGCCTCACCGGTCAGGTTCACCGAGCGGGCGTTCCAGGTGAGTTCGCCGACCCGGACCGGCCATGACGGCCCTGCGCGCAGCAGGTCGAGCGCCGGCCCGAGCGCGGCCAGGTCGATCTCGGCCACGACCGCGGCGGGCAGGTCGATCGTGCCGTCGTGGCGCTGGCGGACGAGCGCGTTGTAGACCTGCTCCGGCGACGGCGTCACGGCAGCTCCCGCAGTCGGGGCAGCGGCCGCTGCGATGTGGGAGCCGTACGCCGAGGCGGCGCGGGCTCGGGCGGCGCGGTGGCGGGCCCGCCTTCACCGTCGTCGGCCGCGTCTCCCGACGGCAGGGAAACCCACCGTGCGTCGCCCAGCGCGGCGGGGTCGGGCCACCCGGCCGGGACGAAACCGTGCGCTGCGACCATCCTCTCGTAGTCGGGGCGGTTGACCTGCATCTCAAGCGCTACCGTGTCGGTGACGGTGTATCTCCATGCCACACCGAGCGGGCGCGGCGGCACGGGCTTGTCCGGCACCTTGAGCGCCGACGAATTGGGGGGCAGCACGATCTCCTGCTGGCCGCCCACCTCATCAGCGTAGACGTACATGTTCGTGTAGATGTTGGAGGCGGTCTGCACCGAGTACCACCACCCGGTCTTCGGCCACTTGTACGAGATTCCCTTGCCGTCTGTGTAGGCGTAGCCGTCCTTCGGGGTGAAGTACGCGGTGTAGAAGTGCCGGTCGTCGAGCGTCGGGTCCTTCCAGTACGGCTTTCTCCGGCCGAGTTCCGCCCAGAAGTACTCCATGACCCTCGATGACGGGTGCTTGAACGTGCGCACCTTGTCCGCGCTGCCGGTGAGGGAGTACGGCCTCGTGTTGGTGACGAAGGTCTTGAGGGTGTCCTCTCCGCCGCCGCGGACATCGAAGGTCGTCGTGGCGCTGCCGTGGTGGGGCAGTGTCAGCATGATGACGTTGTTCAGGTATTTCTTGGCGACGGCAGGGCATACCACCTCGTTGATCTGGTACAGCGTCGTAGCGGTCGCATCGCCGGTGACGACGAACTGGGTGTTGAGAAATTCCAGCAGGACGACGACGGAGTTCGTGTTGGTGTTGTACCCGTCGCCGGTCTTGCGCCTTTTCGCACCACCGCTCGACGAGGCCACCCCCGACTCGGCTGCGTTGCCCATGAGGATCCACACCTTCAGGGCGTCCAGGATGTGGGTCGGCGCGTAAGGGCCCAGCCCGGTGAACGAGCTGTCCTTCGGGGGCGTCGGAGTGATGGCTTTTCCGCTCGGCATGTACGTCTCGATCCGGCCGAGGACGTTGGCCCCGTCGCGCTTCTTGTAGCGGGCCCAGTCGCCGCCGTAGATCACGTTGTTGATCTTGAGCTCTGAAGGTGTGAAGAACTTCAGCAGGTCGGGGATCAGATTGATGTGGTCGGAGTCGCTGTGCGACAGCACCACAAGGTCAAGCGTGCCGGGCTTGCCGACCATTGCGGCGACGAACTCCGCCGAGGGGAACCCGGCCGTCTGCTTCATCCGCTCCGAGCCGAGGTCGATGAGCACCGAGCCGACGAGCTTGTCACTGTCGTCGAAGACCTGGATGAAGTTGCCGCTGCCCTGGCCGACGTCGAGTACCCAGAACACCATCTTGCTCATGCCTGAAACCCGTTCTCTTCGGGGAGGGCCCGGCGGCGGCCGGCCGCGAGCCTGCGCCGTACGGCCTTCGCCTGCGTGCCGGAGTCGTACGCGCCGTACCAGCCGACCGCGGAGCTCCTGCCCTCCGGGTCCCCGAAGACCAGCACGTCCAGGTCGCCGGGCGGGAAGGAGAATGCGAGGACCGACAGCGCGAGGTGGCGCAGCCGCATCAGGTACTCGCGCCTGCCGTCCTCCTCGTACGTTGTCAATTCGAAGCCGCGGAACCCCAGCTTGAGCACGCCCTGCAGCGGCCAGGTCGCCGTCGTCGCGTCGGCGCCCGACAGCCGCAGACCGAAGTACACCGGCCTTTCGTCGCGTGTCCCGGGCGACCAGCCGACGAGGAGCGTGGCGTGCATGCCCGCGCTGCCGGCCAGCGCGCCGAGGGTGCCGAGGTCGAGGGTGAGCACCAGCCCGAACCACGGCGGGGACAGCAGCACGGCGTCGACGGGCGCGAGGACTCCGGTGTAGCCGAGGTCCTCCGGGGTCCGCCCGCGCGGCCCGCCGGGAGCGTCGGGCACCGGGTTGGCCACGGCGCCGGTGACACGGACGGGGAAGCCCCTGGTGAGCGACTGCACACGGGCCGCGCTGTTCGCGAGGTCGAACGACATCCGGTCATAGGCCGTCGTGAACGTCTGTGCGCCGGGATCGGCGGCGGGGAAGGCCATCGTCACGACGAGGTTCCCGAACCGCAGGTAGCCGTCGAACGCCGGCGTGCCGGGCGGCGGGAGCGCCGCGTTCGGGCCGTAGGAGAACAGGTCGGCGTGCGGCAGCTCGGCGAATCGCAGGTTGCCGGTGAGGACGAAGTCGACGGCCAGCGTACCGGCGTCGATCGACCCCGTGGCCGTCTGCACCTGTACGCCGAGCACCTCGACGCCGAGCAGCACCGTATTCCCGGCGGCGAAGTCGGCGCCGCCGGTGAGCGTGAACGCGTACGACGGCCTGTCGTTCTGCCGCTGGTAGGACCCGAGGAGGACGAGGTTGTTGCCGCTCTCCGGCGCGCGCTTGGTGAGCAGGGACCCGAACAGCCGGTTGGTCATCAGCTCCACGCGGGCGGAGAAGTCGGCCAGGGCGGCGTTGGCGAAGCGCGCCGACAGCTGCTGGGTCTTGAACGCGAAGTCCAGCTGCCCCGGCTCGACATAGAGGTCGGCCGGGTCTTCGTAGGAGATCAGGCCGAACGCCGCGGTCTGCCCGAGCGTGATGCCGCCGTCGGCCGTGCGCTCGAACGGCGTGACGCCGAACCCTACGTGGTGCGCGTAGAACCGGCCGGTGTCGATGCCCGCGGTGACGAACTGCAGCTCGCGCGGCAGCTCCGCCACGGCGACCGGGGCGCCCAGGACGAGGACGCCGTTCCACGCCGGGTTGTCGGCGACCTCGCGAAGGAAGCGCGCGTAGGGGCCTCCCGGGTCGCGGGCCGCGCGTTCTCGGGCGTCCTCGATGACGCCGAGCACCAGCTTCTGCGTGGGCCGCGGGTCGCCGTGCTCGTCGTACGCCGCCTCTGGCCAGCCCCAGGCGGGCAGGTCCGCGGCGAGGTCGGTGAGCGAGCGGGAGGCGAACTTCACCAGCAGCACCGTCCTGCCCTCCCCGCCGGTGCGCCACGAGCGCGGAGAGAGCTGGAACGTCCAGTCCTGGAGCACCGCCTTCAGCAGTCCGGCGACGGACAGCAGCGTGTCGAGGTATGCGCCGGCCGCCACCGCGACCTGCGCGGTGAACGCCTCCTCGGTGTCGTAGGTGTCCGGCCCGGCCGCGTCGGCGACCGCCTGGACGACCGGGGCGGGGACACCCTGCGCGAGGAGCAGGGCGCGCACGACCTCGTCGACGCGGTAGCGCACCGAGGACTGCCGGAAGAACTCCGTGACGTCCGAGACGACGGCGAACGCCTCGGCGGACTGGAGCAGCGCCTGAAGGCGCGGGCCCACTGCGGTCAGCACCAGCTCGTCGACGGGCGCGCCGGGCAGGCCGGCGAGGACGGCCTGCCGCCACGCCGTGCCGTCGCCCGACAGCCTGGCGAGCAGGCCGTTCGGTGTGACGGCGAGCGCCGTGTCCTCGCCGGCCTGCCCCCTGGCCGCGTCACGGACCGGCAGGTTCGCGCGGCGCACCGGCGCGAGGGCCGCCTGCTCGATCGTGGCGGCGTACGGTGCCAGCGCCGGGTCGACGCCGAGATATGCGCCGAGCGGGACGACGGGCGGGTCTCGGTCGGCGAAGTCGCCGAGCGTCGCCGCGGGCATCTCGTGGAAGCGGAGGAACTCGGTGTCGTCCGCCCGCGCGTACAGCGGTGACTGCCACGGCTGCGCGTAGTACGTGAGGTCCGCGGCGGCGTCGGGGAGCAGGGCGACGTATGCCGTGGTCCCGAGCGGCTCCAGCGCCGCGTCACCCCTGCCGGGCAGATACGCCGGGTGGCCCGCCTGGAAGAGTGCGATGGCACCGTCGCCGACGTCCACGTACTCCAGGCCGGACAGGCCGAGCGAAAGCCGTGTGCCGCCCTCGGCCTCGACGGCGAGCCGGAACGCTCCGTCCGGCGTCAGGTACACGTGCGGGTCGGACGGGTCGTCGACGACGCGCGGAGTGGTGGCGAACACCAGCCGTGCGGGCCACTGCGGCGGCGTCCCGGGGACCGGCGCCAGCGTCACCTCGGCGCCGAGCGTCGTGGCGAGCCGGGACCGCAACGCGGGCGGGTCGGGCGCGTCGGGCGGGCCTGGTGCGTCGGGCGCGAAGAACCCGAGCGCCGAGCGGTCGGGCACCAGCGGGAACAGCGGGTCGAACGAGAGGTACACCGTCAGCGCCCTGCCGTCCTGTGCGAGCAGCGGCATGGGAACGGCGAGCACTGCGGCGCGGCTCGGGTCGTTCGGGTCGGGCATGGAGTAGCGCAGGCCTACGTCGAGGCGCGCCATGTCATCGGGGTCGGCGTGCTCCAGCGTCAGCGTGCCGGTCAGGCAGCCGACGGTGGGGCCGGAGAACGGGATGCCCGCGCTGCCGGGCGCCGTGGGGTACACCGTGCCGTCCGGCCCGTCGAACGATGCCACGGCCAACGCGACGCCCTCCGTCGCCCGGGTCAGCGCCGTGCCGCGCGGCACCGTGACGGCGTAGCCCCCGCAGCCGAAGGACGCGCCCTGCCGGACCGTCCATACGATGGCCGGGCCGCTCCCCGTCGAGGTGGCGGTGAGGTTCCACAGCTGCCAATAGGCGGGGTCGCCGTCCGGATCGGCGATCCACACGAACCGTGTGTACGGCAGCTGGGCGAGCACCTGGTCGACCCCGGCCAGGAACGGGAGGTAGGCCCCGGGCTTCGCCGTGCAGAAGACGTACGCGCCACCGGCGTCGCGCCACACGTCGTCGAGCGTCGCGGGGTCGGGCAGGTCTCCCTTCGCGCGGTAGCCGGCCCAGTACCCGGCCACGGGCGAGTCTCCGTCCGAGGAGAGCGCGTAGAGGCCGTCGGCGACGCGGACGAACGTGGGGGCGGTCATCGCGTGGTCAACCTGTCGCCGGCGAGCAGCGGCAGCGAGAACGCATCGAGGCCGGGGCCGTACTCCGGCAGTCCCTTCCAGTCGAAGCGGACGCGGCGGGAGGCGGCGACGTCGTAGCCGCCGTTCACGGGGATCGGACCGGTCGCACGGTCGAGGGCGACGCCGCTCGCGCGGCCGGCGCCGTGCGGTGGGCGGCGGCCGTGGCGCGCGAGCATGTCGCCCACCGTCGTACCGATCGGCACGACGGCCTCGGCGCCGTCCACGAACACGCGCACGCACGCGCGCAGGACGGCGCGGCCGCGGAAGTCCACGGCGGGGCAGCCAGGGCCCGGGTCACGCCCCGCGGCCTCGATGGCCGCCCACGAGCCGGCGGCGGCGATCGCGAACCCGGCGCTCGTCCTCGCCGTCCCGACGGCGTCCGCCGCGGCCAGCCGCTCCGGGGCGAACAGCCGCAAGTACCGTGTGGGCGCGACGACGCCGAACAGGTCCGCCGCGTCGGCGAGCCCGCTCACGACGTTGCCGCTGCCGGCCGGCGCGCCGACCGAGAACGCGCCGGTCGCGACGAGCTGCGCGAGGAAGGCGTCGAGGGCGAGCCGCCTGCCGTCGGCCGCGGTCCACGGCGTGACGTCGTAATCGGCGTGGCCCGTGCCGACCCAGCCATTGACGTAGAGCGGTGGTGCGGACTGGCCGGCATTGACGTAGTCGGCGAACGCCACACGGAGCACGACGCCGGGGCGCAGGTCGACGTACCCGGCGTCGGCGTCGAGGCCGTACGCGTAATAGAGGGTCTCGGCGAACGTCTGGGGCATCGCACGGGACACCGCCTGTTGGAGCAGCGCGACTCCTGCCGCGTCCGCGCCCTCCTCCTCCACGGCGGTGAGGAAGGCGGCATACGCCTCGCGCAGCGTGGTGCGCACCGCCTCGGGTGTGAAGGGCATCGCGCGGACCGTGAGCGTGCGTCCGCTCGCGTCGACCCGGAACGGGTCCTTCTCCACCGGCCCGGTGAACGACGTCCCGAGGCCGGGCAGGGTCACGGTCACATCGCCTGCCGCGGGGGCGACGCCGGCGGAGGTGTAGAGGTACGGGTACGCCGTCGTGGCCGGCCCGGCCGAGAGGAACCAGCTCTCGGGCACGAGCGGTACCGGGGGCGAAGGCGGTCCCGCGTCCGCCCCGTTCAGCGCCTGGACGACGACGGTGTAGTCGCCGCCGGCCAAGGTGTCGACCGCGAACGTCACCTCGGTGGCGCCCACCGGCGCCCTGCCGGAGCCGGCCGACCCGGGGGCGAGGGCGGTGGCGCGGTAGCCGGTGGCGCCCTCGACCGGGAGCCACGAGACCGTTGCGTCGGCGCCGTCGAACGCCACCCGTGAGACCACCGGCTGCGCCGTCGGCAGCGGGTACGGGTCGCCGAAGGGGCCGGTGACCGTCGTCGTGGTGGTGCTCACAACGGCCGCGACCGCGATCCCGGCGTCGGCTCCCGGGGTGAGGGGGACATCGCAGCACGGCGTGGTGACGGTTCGCGGCTCGCCGTCACGGAGCCCGTCGCGGAACGCCTGTACGAGGTAGGACGTGGCGCCGGTGGTCGCCTGCCAGGCGACGGCCGTCGTCCCGGTCGCAGGGTCGGTGCTGGCAGCCGTGACCCGCGGGGCCCGGGTGACGAGGGGCAGCGGCCCGGACGCAGGCCCGACGACCGGTCCGGTCACGCCCGTTACGTCGACGATGAGCCGGCCGTCGGCGAGCTCGCCGTCGACCCGGACGTCGACGGCGCCGGAGGTTCTGCCCGCCGGCGCCGTGGCGACCACGACGCCGCCCGACAGGACGCGGAGCCGGTAGCCGGCGGGTGACCCGGCGGGCTCGGTCCACCGCGCGGTGACGGTCGTGCCGTCGTACGCGGCGGACACCAGCACCGGACGCGCGGTGAGCAGCGGCACCGGAGCACCCGGTACGCCGGTTGCCGCCCCGGCCACGGCGGCTGCGGTGACGGCGTAGGGTCCGGAGCCTGCGGGGACGTCGATCCGGCCTGTCCTGCCTTCGACGACGGCGGCGGCGACCGGTGCCTCGGCCTCCGTGACGGTGACGAGCGTGGCGCCCGTCGGAGAGCGGAGCACCAGCTCGAGCGTGCCCGGGGCGGCGCAGACCGCTGCCTCGACCGACGGCGCGACGGCCAGGAGCGGAAACGGTTCCGACGCCGGCCCCGTCGCGATGTGGTCGGCCGCGGCGACGACGAGCGCGAGAGGCGAGCCGCTCGGCACGCGTGGTACCACCACGTCGAGCACGGCGGTGTCGCCGTCCGGTGTGGCGGTGACGAGCGTCGGCCCGGCCAGGCGTGCGCGTCCGTCGAGGACGGTGACCGCGTACTGGAGGCCGGAGTTGCCAGCCGGGGCGACCTCGGCGGCGTAGCTGAGACCGGTCGCGGCGCTGCCCGAGGTGTAGGCACTCGTCAGGACGGCGGGCGGGTGCGTGTACGCCGTGGTGACCGCGGCGGGACCGGTGGAGACGGCGCGCGTGTCGGTCGCGGTCGGACGCAGCGTCAGCGTCAGCGTGCCGGGTGCGAGCGTGAGCGGCGCGCCCGCCACGTCGAAGCGCGACGCCACCGCGGCGGCGGACGGCGCGGCCGGATCCGCGGAGCCGCGCCACACCTCGGCGCCCCCCGCGGTGAGCGTCGCGACCGCCCCGGTCGCGCCCGCGCCGCCTGGCGCCCAGGCCACGTCGAGCGCGGCTCCGTCGCACGTGACGGAGACGAAGGACGGCGGCTGCCAGAGGACCGCGACGGTGTTGGATGCCATCGACGGCGGGTTGCCGACGACCGCGATCCAGTACCGGCTGCCGGGTGTGAGCGTGTAGCCGGCGCGCTTCTGGTCCCATGTCCCGCTGGTGTTGCCGTCGGCAGCGACCTGTTTACCGACGGCGTACCGGGGTTCCGCAACCGCGGACGAGAAGAGCTGCGTGGCGTACGGGAAGTTGCCCGGGGCGCCCGTCCCGCCACGTTCGCGGTGGGCGGGTGCGGGGGTGCCGTCGCCTGCCTGCCAGCGGAGCCCGAGGAACCAGGGATCGCCAGACACGTACTCGACATCGGTCAGCACGACGTCGAACGGGTTCACGACGGTCTCCTCGCGGCTACGCACATCCCGACCGTAGGCCGCGCCGCAAACGGGAGTGCCTCGACGCGGAGCGACTGCGGCCCATCGGGTGTGTCCCTTCACTCGCCCTGGTGACCAGGCCGACGGGCAGCAGGCGACCGCCTCGAGGACTGGATCACTGGAGCTGACGGGACGCCCTGGCCTCGCTCGCGCCCTTCGCCCACCACCTTCGCCGCGACTTCGACGCCGTCCGCAGCGGGCTGTCTCTGCCACACAGCTCTGGGCTGTCGAGAGCAACACCAACCGACTGAAGATGCTGAAACGTCAGATGTTCGACCGAGCCAGTCTCGATCTCCTTCGCAAACGCGTCCTGATCACCCTGGCGCTCTCCATCGTGGGCGGTCCGACCGTGGGGGTCACGCTGTACGCGACGCCCAGGGGCGGCGTCCTGCCGAACAGGCTCGTCCGCCCGAGGCCTTCGGGCCGCTCGGTCTCGGGCTCGGTCTGACCTCCATGCTCGTCGCTCTGATCGGTCTCTCGGCGACGGCCAGAACGGTCGGTGGCGGCGGCGTCGGCAATCTGGCCATGCCGTACGGCGCCTGTGCTTCGACACCTCGGTGAGGGTGGTGACGGTGCTCGTCCTGAGCATGCTCGCGCACTCGGCGCAACTGCCGGGCAACGTGCCGTCCCACGCGGTGCTCCGACGCTGACGGACCTTCCTCTCCGTGGGCGCGCGGCCACGTACGACGAACTGGATGCATTGCAGACTTCCTGGGGGTGGCGCCGCGCAGAGCGATTTCCGAGATCACACCCGGCAAGTCATGTGCAGGGCAAGGGTGTTTGTCGATTGATACCGAACGCTTTACCTGAATGCGCAGTACGCCGCCCCCACGGCAGCCTCCACCGTCACTCTCCGGCCGCCGGCGTGCGCCCGCAGCAGGTCCGCCCCCCGGCCGGAGCAAGTCCCGCCCCAGGTCGGCCCTGTCGGGTGCACCCGAGTCGGCCGAGCAGCCACCCGAATCGTCCGGTCAGCGAACACCGGGCATCGAAATTCGGACTCGATGCGGCTGATTTATGACGCGCTCCTGACAAAGATCGCGATCGCTGACACTCTCTCCCCATCCCCGCACGGATCAGCTCCGCAACGCTCTGCCCGGCCGGCCTCATCCCAGCCGCCCGGCTTAACCCCCCACAGGCAGAAGGAGTCAGCGTGAAGTCCACGCATCGTCGCAACACCACGGCCACTGGTGCCCTGCTCGCCGCAGCCGCCCTGCTCACCGTAGGTGTCCAGGCCGGCAGCGCCAGCGCGCAGCCCGAGCCGTCCGCGAACGCCGCCGCCCCCAAGGGCCAGCCGGTGCGCAACCCGGGCGCGCTGCCCGCGCAGCTCTCTCCGTCCCAGCGCGCCGAGCTCATAGCGAAGGCCCAGAGCACCACGGCCGTGACGGCCAAGGAGCTCGGCCTCACCTCCCAGGAGAAGCTCCTCGTCCACGATGTGGTCAAGGACCAGGACGGTACCACCCACACCCGGTACGAGCGCACGTACGAGGGACTCCCGGTCCTCGGCGGTGACTTGGTCGTCAGCCGTACGGCGGCGAACACGACGCAGAGCGTCAGCAAGGCGTCCGGCGCCCAGTTGGCGGGCATCTCCACCTCCGCGCCGGCCGACGCTCAGGCGGCCGCCTCCACTCAGGCCCTCGACGCCGCGAAGGCGGTCGGCTCCAAGGCCACCACGGCCGACGCCACCCCGCGCAAGGTCGTGTGGATGGCCCAGGGAGTGCCGACCCTCGCCTACGAGACCGTCATCGGCGGACTCCAGGACGACGGCACCCCCAACCAGCTCCACGTCATCACCGATGCCAAGACCGGCGCCAAGCTCCACCAGTGGCAGGGCATCGAGACCGGTGTCGGCAACACCCACTACAGCGGCCAGGTCACCCTCGGCAGCTCGAAGTCCGGTTCGAACTTCACGCTGAACGACGCCGCCCGCGGCGGCCACAAGACGTACAACCTGAACCGCGGTACGTCCGGCACCGGATCCCTTTTCAGCCAGACCACCGACACGTGGGGCAACGGAGCCAACTCCAACGCCGCCACCGCGGGCGCCGACGCCGCTTACGGCGCCGGGGTCACCTGGGACTTCTACAAGAACGTCCTGGGCCGCTCCGGCATCCGCGGCGACGGTGTCGCCGCCTACTCCCGGGTCCACTACGGCAACGCGTACGTCAACGCGTTCTGGGACGACGACTGCTTCTGCATGACCTACGGGGACGGAACGGGCAACAACGACCCGCTGACCTCGCTGGACGTCGCCGGTCACGAGATGACGCACGGCGTCACCGCCGCCACCGCCGGTCTCAACTACAGCGGCGAGTCGGGTGGCCTCAACGAGGCGACCTCCGACATCATGGGCACCTCCGTCGAGTTCTACGCCAACAACTCGAGCGTGCCGGGCAACTACCTCATCGGCGAGCAGATCAACATCAACGGCGACGGCACCCCGCTGCGCTACATGGACAAGCCGAGCAAGGACGGCGGGTCCGCGGACAGCTGGTACTCCGGCGTCGGCAACCTCGACGTCCACTACTCATCCGGTCCGGCGAACCACTGGTTCTACCTGGCCTCCGAGGGCTCCGGTGCCAAGACGGTCAACGGCGTCAGCTACAACTCGCCGACCTCCGACAGCCAGCCCGTCACCGGCATAGGCCGGGACAAGGCGCAGCTGATCTGGTACAAGGCGCTCACCACCAAGTTCAACTCCAGCACCGACTACAAGGGCGCCCGCGACGGCACGATCGCCGCGGCGACCGAGCTGTACGGCGCCGGCAGCCCCGAGGTCAAGAACATCACCGACGCCTGGGCCGCCGTCAACGTGGGCGCCCGTTCAACCGGCGGGACCACCACCCCGGGTAACGTCTTCGACAGCACCACCCAGGTCGCCATCCCGGACTCCCCGGGCCCCGCGGTCACCTCGTCGGTCAACGTCACCGGCATCACCGGCAACGCGCCGAGCGCCCTCAAGGTCGGCGTGAAGATCACCCACACCTACATCGGTGACCTGCAGATCGACCTCGTGGCGCCCAACGGGACCTCGTACCGCCTGCAGAACTCCTCCTCGGACTCCACGGCGAACCTCGACAAGACATACACCGTCAACGCCTCGGCCGTCGCGGCCAACGGCACCTGGAAGCTGAAGGTCCAGGACAAGGGCGCCGCGGACGTCGGCACCATCACCGACTTCAAGCTCACCTTCTGACTGCTTGACTGCGCGTAACCTGAAGCGGTAAACGGCCTGTTCGCACGTACGCCGGCACCCCCGCCTCCCCTACACAGGAGGACGGGGGTGTCGTGCTGTGGGTCGTCGGTACGCCTGTGGGTAGTGGGCACGACCGTGTTCTGGGCCGTCCGATGGGCGGGCAGATCCGCGGCCGGCAGATTTCTCGGCCGTCGCCCTCCCCAGCGACGCCGCACGCGCCTTCCTGTATCTGCCGTACCTTTGGTCGGGCAGACACAGGATTCAGCTACGACTGTTCCGGTCGCACCGGCCAGGTCTACTCCGCCCACGGCGTGACGATCCCCGGGACGCCCAACCGCAGTTCGACGCCGGCAGCGGGCAGGTACCCGCCGGCTCGGCCGTGGGGTGCGGATCACCGGTAGGTTCGGACGTCGTTCCGTGCGAGGCGGGGGCCGGCGAGGGTCTTGCCCCGCTCCGCGCAGTTCGGGCCCGGAGCGGAGTCTCCCCCGCCGGGCCCGAACAGCATCGCGACAGCCCGAGGCTAGCGCTCCCTACGCAGGAACCGGCTCAGAGGTCCGGACTCGCTGCTCTTCTGCCTCGTACTCCGCTCGTCCCAGTAGCCGAACACTTCCCTCTCCCGGCGTGCGGCTTCGGATGCCGCCTTGGGCTGCGGCAGTCGCGGCCTTGGCCGCGCTGGCGCTCGGGGGCTGGTGTCTCACCGAGTGGTGGACCCCCCGTCAGCATCCAGACCCCGGCTAAGACATACCCGGGATGTGACAGCGCCCAGTTGTCGCCACGCCCCGCCGGCAGGGCGAGCCCTGCCCGGTGCGGCACTCGCAGCGCATCGTATGAGCGGCGCCGACGGCGTCATTCGGGCAAGGCCCGGCCCGGACACTGAACGAGCGGGCGGCCCCACCGCCCCACGCCTCCGCCGGGCTCCCCCGTACGGCCCACACGGTCGGGTGTCACGGCACGGGGCGGTGGGGGCGCGCCCCATGGTGCGCATCGCGTGCACGAGGACGGTATCGGGCAGGAAAACCGGAATCGCTGCCGGGAAAGCAAGCGGCCGCCCCCTTGTCCCCAGGGGCGGCCGCGTGCTCCAACGAGTCGATGCGCCTGCGTCAGGCGCTCATGACAGGCCTGTCTCTCGGATGTCTCCCGTCTGCGGGCATGACGGCGAAAGGTTCCGTGTCAAGGCCGCCCTCCGTCCGTCATGCGATCCTGATGACTCATCCCCCTCTTCGGTGCCTCCCTGTGGATTGGTGCCCGGACGAGGAAATTCCGGCAGGCGCCGCCGACAGCCGCCCGCCGGTCAGCCAGATGCGCGACATCGCATCGGCCAGGGCAGGGAATCGGGCGGCCTCGCAGATCATTTCCGAGAGCACGAGCATTCCGTGTGCGGTGCACTTCGGATCGCGGTTCCGGTGCAGCCAGATCACCGCGTCTCCCAGGGGCCGGCGCCCCAGGAAGATCCCCAATCGCCGCACGGCGGCGGCCGCCTCCAGGTCGGAGCGGTCTCCACCGAACGGCAGGACTTCCGTCCGGTCGATCCCAGGTGGCGCGATGGCGTCCCGTACGCGGCGGACGCGCGCTTCCGGCGGGGCCTGTCCGTTCTCGAAAGTATTGCGGAATCCGACGATGCGCATGCCTGTGTTGTACAGAAGGAGCTCAATGTAGAGCTCGATGGACAAGCCTCGCAGCTGAATATGCAGAGGCAGGTAAGCCATCTCTCCCGGCTGTCGCGAGGCCCCGCCGAAAAAGCCCTGAGCATTCTCTACCCGCGACCGGATGGTTGACGTCAGGTGGCGGTACTCGTCTGCTGATGCGTGCGCCGGGGAGAACGACACGGGGTTCAGCATGGCCGCCTGCATCAGGGGAGGCCGCCGGAAATCATCCTTCCCTGAAGTAATCTGATCGCGATCGGTTCGATCCAGCTGTATTCACACATGCGCATCCACCGCCTTCGACATCATCCCCATCGCAGGGTTCGGATCGGTCTCATCCTTTGTAGTCGCCCTGGTGACGGCCTGGCGAATAGTTGGCCTCGGATGCTAAGAATTGAACGCGTGATTCCGATGGCCGGGCCTCGCCCGCCCGCCGGCGGTTCGGCCCGCCGGCGGTTCGCCCCGCCGCCCGTCGGCCCTCGTCAGATGGGCGGTTGTCAGGGGGAACATCAGCCGAGTGAGGGGGTCAGGGTCGGGGTTCCTGCGAAGTGCCGATTTCGCGGCAGCCCCCATGGATGCCGACGGCGTCCCCGCCACCGGCCAACGCACGAGGTAGAACGCGCAGCCACACAGCGCACCTGACCGCATCGGAGACGCCATGGCGATCACCTTGCTCAGCATCGCCATGGTGGTGGCCGCCCTCGTCATCAGGGCGGCAGTCGCCGAAGTCCGCCGGCCCGGCAGCGGACGCGCGCAGTGGAGGTTCCTGAGCAACCCGCGAGCCCTCGCTACCGGAGCCCTCACCGCCCTGTTGCTCGGCCTCCTCGCCTGGGCCACAGGGGGACCCGTCGCAGCGGCCTGGGCCGTGCTGGCCGGCGCGCTCGTCGCCTACGTGGCCGGAACCGACGAACGCGACGACTGACCAAAGCCGCACATGGGTTCCGTGGTGATCCCTCCGACATCCGGGGGATCCCGAGTCGGACACTCACGCCGACGGAGCCCGCTCGGCTTCGACTCACCTGGTGTCAGCAGTTGAGCGCAGGGTTCACGACCGCCGCGCAGTGCCCCTCCTGTTCTGTGGCAAGGGGGAACTCCGTCCAGACGGTCTTGCCGTCCCGGGTGTAGCGGGTGCCCCATCGTTCGGTGAGCTGGGCCACGAGGAAGAGACCGCGCCCGCCCTCGTCGGTGGTGCGCGCCCGTCGTAGGTGCGGAGCGGTGCTGCTGCTGTCGGAGACCTCGCAGATCAGGCTGCGGTCGCGGATGAGCCGCAGGGTCACCGGCGTGCCGCCGCCGTACCGGTAGGCATTGGTGATCAGTTCAGTGACGACCAGTTCGGCGGTGAAGACCATCTCTTCCAGGCCCCACGTGGTCAGTGTGGTCTCCGTCAGGTGCCGTGCCCGGGCGGCGGCGGTCGGCTCCGAGGGCAGTTCCCAGGAGGCGACCTGCTCCGGCGCCAGTACGCGGGTGCGGGCGAGGAGCAGTGCGACGTCATCCGGCGGGTGATCCGGCAGCAGGGCGTTCTGCACGTCCGTGCAGGTCTCCGCCAGCGAACGGCCGGGCCGGGACAGGGCTCCGCGCAGCCGCTCAAGTCCCTCGTCGAGGTCGAGGCCACGGGCCTCGACCAGGCCGTCCGTGTACAGCGCCAGCAGACTTCCCTCGGCGAGTTCCAATTCGGCGGACTCGAACGGGAGTCCGCCCAGCCCGAGCGGCGGCCCCTCGGGAAGGTCGGGCGTGCTCACCGTGCCGTCGGAGGCCACCACGGCCGGGGGCAGGTGGCCCGCCCGGGCCAGGGTGCAGCGCCGGGAGGTCGGATCGTAGACCGCGTAGAGGCACGTCGCGCCGACGATCTGCTGGCCCTGCGAACGTCCGCCTGCAGGCTCCTGCTCATCTGCCAGGCGATTGACCAGGTCATCCAGGTGGGAGAGGACCTCGTCCGGAGCGTAGTCGAGGCTGGCCAGGGTGTGCACGGCCGTGCGCAGGCGGCCCATGGTGGCCGCAGCGTGCAGACCATGGCCGACGACATCGCCGACGACCAGGGCGACGCGTGCTCCGGAAAGGGGGATGACGTCGAACCAGTCGCCGCCGACGCCGGTGGCGGGGTCGGCCGGCAGGTAGAGGTGCGCGACCTCAACCGCGCTGTATTCGGGCAACTCCTGCGGCAGCAGGCTGCGCTGCAGTGTCAACGCGGCCTGATGCTGGTGGGTGTAGCGGCGGGCGTTGTCGATGCACAGGGCGGCCCGCGCGGCGAATTCCTCTGCGAGCGTGAGGTCGTCCTCCTCGAACGGCTCACCACGCTCGGCCCGCCACAGGCTGAGCAGCCCGAGGAGCAGACCGCGGGCCGTCAGCGGTACGACGATCAGCGAGTGGGCGTGCAGACCGGCGGCGCGCTGTGCGCGCTCCGGATCCTGGAAGTACCATCCGGGGCTGCTCTGGAGCTCTGGTTCGAGGACGGGCTGCTGATCGCCGAGGCACCTGGCCTGCGGGGTGCGAGGGTCGAAGTGGAAGACCTCCCCGGCGGGGTACATCACCTGCAGCGCCTCTGCCATGACCGAGTGAACGGCCATTCTGCGGACCGGTCCCCTCGCCTCCTCGGCGGTTTCTTCACCTCGGGCCACGGACTCCAGCAGATCCACCGAGACGGCGTCTGCGAGGCCGGGGACGGCGGCGTCGGCCAGCTCCCGGGTGGTCTGGCCGAGATCGAGCGTGGTCCCGATGCGCGCGCTCGCCCGGTTGAGGAGGGCAAGCCGCCGCCGGGCCCGGTAGCGGTCGGTGACGTCCTCCACCAGTTGGGTGACTCCGAGAATCCCGCCGGAGGGGTCCTCCATCCGAAACGCCGACACCGACACCACCCGCTCATGACCGGGGTCACTCCTCAGGCGACAGGGCTGCTCGGTGAAGATCAGCGGGGCGCCCGTGTGCAGCACCCGGCGCAGCCGCGTTTCGATGGTCTCGAGGTCCGGACCGATGAGGAAGTCGCCGATGCGCCGGCCCCGGATGTCCGCCGCGGAAAGTTGCGTGAAGCGCGCCAGCGCCCGGTTGATCCGCAGGATGCTCAGGTCGGGGGCGTGGACGGACAGGCCGATCGGCGAGCGCCGGAACAGACCGTCCAGGACCGACCGGTCCGTCTCCCACTGGAGCACCTCCTCCGCCGGGGCGACGACGAGGAACCACTCGCGGGCCGAGCCGGCGCGGATGACGGCGCGGGCACGGAAGCCCAGCTCCACCCGTCGCCCGCTGCGGTGCAGGACGGGCAGGATGCCGGACCAGCCCCGGTCGCGCTCACACGCGGCCGCTGCGTCCCGGACCACCTCGCGATCACGCGAATCGAACAACACTTCGAGCGCCATGCGGCCCAGCACCTCGTCGGGCGGGTAGCCGAGGTGTTCCTGTGCGCGCTCACTCCAGCCGACGACCCTTCCGCGGTCGTCCACAACGGCCGAGGCCGAGTTGTGCAGCGCGAAGGGGTCCTCGGGCGCCTCGCCCGATCCAGGCGCTGATGCGTCCATCGCTGCCACCTTCGACCTTCCGAACGGACTGCACAGCGGGCATTTGCCGCAGCGACTACCCGGGGTGAACAGAGAACAGAGACCAGCGATTGAGCAGTCGGCTCATCTTCAGTATCGCCGCGCCGCTGTACGTCGGCAGAGGGTCGTCCACCGCGTGCCCCCGAGTCGGGCCCGAGCCGCCCGGGCCCGGTGAGTCGGGTACCGCGCGACGGCGGGCCACCGCTCGACCGCTGGAACCGGGAGTGGCGTCACCACCCCGGAGTGGCATGCCGCCTTCGGAGTAATGGCCGTTTCGCCTGTACGGCCGTGCCACGCTGTGGTCTCGATTGATCAGGGTCGTGTCAGGAGACCGGAATGCACCGCTCAGGTCAGGGGTCGTACGAAGGGATCCATCCTGCCCTGCGGGCAGACCCGAGGACGTCGGTGCGGAAGTGGAGCCATCCTGACACCGGGCGCTCGTGATGGCAGGAAACGGGGAAGAGAAACACCCAGGGCAGCCGCACCTTCCCGACCTGCACGTACGTCTGCGTACCGAGTTGGCCAGGATCGACGAGCAACTGCGCTCCCTGCTGTCCGCCATGGACCGACTGCAGGGCCTGCTGGATGCGGTGGTTTCCATCAGCCGGGAGGTGGAGCTGCCTGACGTGCTGCACCGCATCGTGACCACCGCAATGGACTTGGTCGGCGCTCGCTACGGGGCACTGGGCGTACTCAGCGATTCCGGCGAGCACTTGGAACAGTTCATCACCGCCGGCCTGTCCGAACAGGAACGCGCCGATTTGGCCGAAACCGGATTGCCCCGCGGTCTGGGTGTCCTCGGGCACATGATCCACCACCCCGAACCCCTGCGGGTCGACAGCATCTCAGCCCATCCGTCGTCCGCCGGGTTCCCGTCCGGCCACCCGCACCTGCACACTCTGCTCGGCGTCGCCATCAGCGTCCGCGGTGAGATCTACGGTGACCTCTACCTCTCCGAGCGTCGCGACGGGCAGCCCTTCGACGTCCACGACGAGAACGTCGTCATCGCCCTGGCCAGTGCCGCCGGAATCGCGATCGAGAAGGTCCGCCTGTTCGAACGGGTTCGACTCGGAGCCGAGCAATTCCAACGGCTTCTTCTGCCCTCCCTGCCGGACCTGCGGCCTTTCGCAGCCGCCGCCATCTACCGGCCCGCTGCCGAGCCGAGTCAACTCGGCGGGGACTGGTACGACGCCATCCCGCTGGCCGACGACGTCGTGGCGGTGGTCATCGGCGACGTGGTAGGTCACGATCTGAAGGCGGCGGCCTCCATGGCCTCCACCCGGAACATGCTGCGGGCTCTGCTGTTCGACCAGAGCAATCCGCCCAGCGCCATCCTGGCCCAGCTCGACCGCACCCTGCACGCCATCACGAGCAACCCCGTCACCACCACGACCCTGGCGCGCATCGAACCCGAGGCACCGGGCTGGCGGCTCCACTGGAGCACCGCGGGCCACGTCCCACCACTGCTGATCACCCCGGGGCGCCCGGCCGAGTACCTCTTCGCCGAGCCCGGGGTACCGCTCGGGGTCGACCCCGAACAGCCCCGCCCCGACCATTCCCGCTTCCTGCCTCCGGACGCGACCGTGGTCTTCTTCACGGACGGGCTGGTCGAACATCCCGAGCGAAGCATCGACGAGAGCCTCGACCTGCTCACCGATCTCGCCACCCTGTACGCCGCCCTGCCCCTGCAGGAGTTCGTTCAGGCCCTGGCCGATCACCACCCCAGTGACGGTCACGACGACCTGGCCATCCTCGCCCTGCGCACCCCGCACCTCTGATGCCCGTGTCTCACATCCAGCTCGGCAGTGCCGTGGAGGATCCGAGAGATCCGACGGATGATGGACTACGGGCCGATAGCGATGCGGAGGTGTCGCCTGATGACTGCCGCGCGGCCTGAACGGCTCCGGTCGGCCGGACTGGCCGCCCTGGAGGCATGCGCCGTTGCCGCGCTGTACTAGGGCTCAGCCAAGCTGGGACTGATCCAGCAACTGGTAGGAGGCCAGGTCACCCCCCTGTGGCCGCCGACCGGTATCGCCCTGGCGAGCCTGCTCCTGCGGGGACTGCGGGTCTGGCCCGGGATCGCGCTGGGCGCGTTGCTGGTCAACGCCCCGCTCGGCCCGTCGACCCCGGCCGTGCTCGCGATCGTGATGGGGAACACCCTCGCGCCCGTTTGCTCGTACGCACTGCTCCGCCGCACCGGGTTCCGTACGGAATTGGACCGGTTGCAGGATGCGATGGGGCTGATCTTCCTCGGTGCGCTCACCGGGATGCTGATCAGCGCGACGGTGGGCAGCGGGACCCTGGCCCTCGCCGGCGTGCTGGGCGCCGAGCAATTCTGGCCGACGTGGTCGGTCTGGTGGACCGGCGACGCGATGGGCGTCTTGGTGGTGACACCCGTCCTGCTCGTTCTCCGTTTCGCACGCTGGCCGAAACATGCGCGGCCGTCCCGTTGGGCGGAGGGACTGCTGCTCGTGGCGGCCACCGTCTACGTCGGTTTCCTCGAGACCAGCAGCACACCGCTCATGTTTCTCGGCTTCCCGCTGCTGATCTGGGCGGCCTTCCGCTTCCAGCTGGCCGGGGCCGCGCTCTGCGCCCTTTCCATGTCGACCTTCGCCATCGTCGCCGCCACCCGTGGCTCAGGCCCGTTCGCCGGTCATGACCTGCTCACCAACATGATCACCCTGCAAGCGTTCAACGGTTCCTCCTCCCTGACCGCGCTGCTGGTCGCGGCTGCCGTCAGTCAGCGCAACCAGACCCAGAAAGAGATCGCGCGGGCCTGCAGGCTGCTGGCCGACATGGTGGCCAAAGCCACCGCCGGCGGCCGCCACCTGAGGCTCCCCGATCGGGGGAGCGAGACGGAAGAGGACGGCGGACGGACCGAGAGGCCGACGGGATGACTCAGCGTGCACCGAGCACCCGCCGACGCAAGTGCTGTGAGCAACGCCTGACATGAGCTGGGTCGCGCGGTTGCGTTCGCGCCGGGAACCCGGGCGCGCGAGCTGAACGGCACGGCCGGTCCGGAGCCGGAGCCGATGCGCTGCCGGCGACCGGAGCGTACGGCACCGCGGCAACCGGGTTCGGCACTGCCCCGTGAGACGGCACGGACCGGGACACCACGGCGACCCGCGCCGGTCCCGGACATGAGAACGCTGTCGCTGATCAGCCTGCCGGCCGGCTGCTGCGACGGCGTGTCCTGGACCTCCTCCACGCCCTCGCGGCCGGCCTGTCGGTGGGCGCTCAAGCGGATCCAGGGCGCCGCTGGTGTGCACCTCAGACTTCGACGTAGGCCACGATCGTGATGGTCCGCAGGGCAGTTACGTAGTAGATGACGCGTACCCCGTCGATCTCGTCCGCGTAGTCGCGCAGCAGGGTGCCGGGCACCTCGGTGCCGAGTTCGGGGTTGACGCTGATGGCGACGATCGCTCGGTCCAGGCGATGCGTCTCGTTCGCGGTGAGCTTGGCGAGCTGGGTGAGCGCCGGCTCCACCATGACGACGCGCGAGCGGCGCGCGGCGTGGTCAGGCGACACGGGGCTGCTCGTCCGCGAGACGGGCGAGGTGGGCGTCGCGAGCGGTCTCCCACAGTACGCCGGTCTCCGGGGACGGGTAGCCGTTCGCGGCGATGTCCTCGAGCACCGAGGCGAGGACGTCCGCCTTCGCGCGCTGGTCGGCTGCGTACGCGAGGACGGATGCGGCGGCGTACTCGTCGAGGGGCTGGCGTTCGGGCACGGGCGCGGTGGCCGGCTGCTGGCTCATCCGGGGCTCCTGGGCTGTCATCTGGCGTGTGCCACCACGTTATCGCCTTCCTCCCGCATCGCCGTCCCTCTGGCCAGAACTGCCGAGACTGCGGCCACGAGCCTGTCTCCCGCGCGGTCGACACTGCCGTTCTGCGCGCTGATCGGGGCGCCTTCCAGGAAGAAGGTGATCTCTGCGGAGACATCATCGGGCACGTTCGCACCAGCCCGCTCGCACATGTCCGTGAGGCGACGCCGCTGATCGGCTTTGTGGTTCTCGATCAGCCGACGGGCCGGATGGCTGGGGTCGGGCAGACCGGCGATGGAGTTCACGAAGGGGCAGCCCCTTTGGGCGATGCCCGGCAGCCCGTCGGCGATGAAACGTGCCAATCCGAGTACCTGAGCCCGGCCATCGCCTGCATGCTCGGCTTCCACCTGGTCAACGGCGAGTCATCGCTGCCCCGATTCCCCTGCCCGGAACCCGCGTGAACTGGTGCGAGCAGTGGCCACGATGATCGAGACGCAGGAGGACAACTGGACTCTGGTGGTGGAGGCGTCCGGCCGAGCGGCCGGACCGTACCTGCTCGACGATGTGCTGCTCGAGTACCAGCTGAGCCGCCCGAGCCCGGCCAGGAACGGGCTCGCCGCGCTGCTCGACCCGCTCGATGCGCGCCCGGAGCTGCTCGTCACGTTACGCATCTTCTTCGCGTGCAGCCTTGACCGGCGCCGGGCCGCCGCCCGGCTCCAGGTCCACCCGAACACGGTCGACTACCGCCTGCGCAAGGCCACCGAGTTCACCGGACCGGACGCCGCCCGCGGCGTTCGACGTAGCCGAGGGCCTCGCTCCAGAACGCGGCGAGCCGGGCAGGGCCGGCGCAGTTGCCGGCCAGCCCACCGATGCGGCACGCCCTGCCCGTCCCGGCCAGGGACGCGCGACGTGCCCTACGCCTGCCACACCCGCGTGTCGGGGGCGGGCTCGGAGCAGAGCATGGGCATGTGCGGTATGGACGGTGTGACCGCGCGCTCATCCGCGCAGGAGGCAGTCCAACGGACCGTGCCTGCACCCGAGCCGCCAGGCATCGCGCCGACCGGCCGACCACGGGTCACAGGTGTGGCTCCTGCCTCGTGTGGCGGCCGTCAGCGGGGGCGTCGGGGGCCACCACGGTACGGGCGGCGGCGGGAGACCGCTTCGGGAGCGGCCTCGGGGGACGAGAAGCCTCCGGCCACGGCCACACGTGCCGGAGCCTGTGGGGCGGGGAGGGGCGAAGCAGGAGCCGATGCTCCGGAGGGACGAGGAGACGCCGGCTGCTCGGCACGGCCGAGGACGGCGGTGTGGGAGATCAAGGGGGCGCAAGTCTGGCAGATCTCGGCGAGGGTCCAGACTTGGCCGACGGCCGGGTTGTGGATGAGTACGAGCAGCGGGGCACCGACACACGAGGTTCTGGTGTCCTCGTGGAATCCGCACTCGGCGGCCCGGCAGGCACACGCCGCGTTGGGGCGGACTTTGACGAGGCGGGCGTGCGCGCGGGCGTGCTCGGCGGCGAACCGGCGCATGGCCGCCGTGTCCTTGGACCGGGGCGGCATGCGGCACGCCTCGGTGGTGCAGGTGACGGAGACGGTGTGGTCACCGTGGCCGGTCAGACGGACCATCCAGGTCCGCCCCGAGACACGGGATCCGGGAATCGTGGTCAAGGGAGAGTCGTCCGTTCACGTATGTGCGGTGCTGTGCCCACTGTTCGGCAGTCTTGCGTGGGGCGACGGTGCATTTTTCGCGTGGCCCGGCGCCGGGACGGGCCCCGTACTGATGGCCCGGTCAAGCGGAGAACCGCACTTTGGACGAGGAGACCGGCCGAACCCACGGGGCCTTTGTCGCACGCCGTTGGGCAGGTGTCAACGACACGCCGCCACGTCGGCCCTCCCGGCGCTGCGCGGCCCGAGGCGGTACGCGTTGCCGAAGGGGATCCGCTGCACTTCCGCAAGACCGGCGAACGCGGAGATGCCCGGGCAGGGGCAGGGCCCGGGCGCGGCGGCCCCGGCAACCGCGTGGCCGGGATGTCCGAGGATCCGAACCCGTGTGTTGCCGTCCGCGGAGGCGCGGTCCCGGTCCGGGGTGACGTGTCGGTGAAATCGGCATGTGAAGAAGACCGGACGGGGCGGGTGGCGCGTACGGTCGGCGGTGGGCCCCGCCTTGCCGTCATGGCTGTCGCCCCTCATCCGGTGGGGGCCCGGTCTCGTCCGTTGATGGCGCCGGAACAGGAGCACGCCGATGCGTCTTTACGCCCAGACTCGAGCACGTCGTTGTCGGCAGGTGCTCGCTGACCTCATCGCCGTGGTCCTGGTGGCGGCCGCGGTCAGGTTCGCGCTGGCTGTCCACGACGGCATCATGCTGCTGGCCGAGCCGGGGCGGACGGTGGAGGACGCGGGCGGCAGTCTTGCTTCCGGCCTCGGCGATGCGGGGGATGCGGCCTCGAACGTGCCGCTGGTGGGGGGCATTCTGAAGAAACCGCTGCAGTCCGCCGCCGAGGCCGGCCACGGGCTCTCCGATGCCGGGCAGTCGATGCAGGACGTGGTGGGCCGCGTGGCCGACCTGACTGCATGGGTCCTGATCGTCACCTCGGTTTCGATCGTGCTGGCGCTCTGGCTGCCCCCGCGCGTGCGCTGGATCCGGCGTAGTGCTTGGATCCGGGGTCTTCTCGACGCTCCCGGCGGTGCTGATCTGCTTGCCCTACGTGCCCTGACCGGGCCGATGAGAGACCTCGCATCCGTCTCCGTTCCGCCGGAGGGTCTCGCCGATGCCTGGCGGCGGGCAGACGAGCAGGTCATCGGCGACCTGTCCCAGGTGGCGCTCAGGCAAGCCGGCCTCCGCCCCTGAAAGCGCAGGCGCTCCCCCGCAGCGTCGTGTCGGACGCGAGGCGCGGTCCCGCTTCAAGCTTGGCGTAGGTCATTCCGCCGAACGAGATCGGTGTGCCGTCCCCGACCGCCTGTCGCCCGTTGGACCGGTCGCGTGCCACCGGACTCCAGTCGTTGGTGGACGACACCCACGCGAGGTCGCTCAGTTGGGCGTCGGCGACCGGCGCCGGCGGCACCGTCGAAACCCTGGGACAGGTCCGCCGGTGGCGCAGCCGCCACGACTGCCGCCCCGGGAGCCGACATGCGGTCTCGTCGCGCTCAACGGCGCGGTGGGGATTGCGGCAGGCGACGCAACGCGCAGGCCCCCGCATCCCACCGGCAACGGGGACCCACGCGTCGGCGCCGGACTACGGGCGCTACCAAGAGGACTTGGTGACTCCGGGGAGGAAGCCGGCGTGTGCTGTTCCCGCATGCGGACGCGGGAGAGGCCGAACTTCCGCAGATGGCCGCGGGGCCGGCCGTCGACGCCGTCCCGGTTGCGCACGCGGGTGGCGCTCGCGTTGCGCGGCTGCTTGCGCAATTCCTCGAGCACCGCACGTCGTTCGACGTCCGTCGACAACCGTCGCAGCAAGAGCTCCTTCAGCTCGGCACGCCGGGCGGCGTACCGTGCAGCGGTCGCCTTGCGCTTCTCGTTCTGCGCGATCTTGCTCTTCTTCGCCATCAGACCCTCACCCCGCGCGCGCGGATCCGGGCCACCGCGGCCTCGATGCCAAGGGTGTCGATGGTCTTGATCGCCTTCGCACTCAGGGTCAAGCGGACATGACGGCCTTCGCTCGGCAGCCAATGGCGCTTGGCCTGGATGTCAACTCACCGGCACCCAGCCGGGCTTGGCAACAACATCTCCCACTCGCACCGGCGCACCCGCTATCGCCCCCTCTCTCTGAACCAGTTATTGAAAACGATTCCCATTCCCGTATAGTGGCGGCATGGCACGCAACGAGGTACGCCCGATCGTCAAGCTCCGCTCCACCGCGGGCACCGGCTACACGTACGTCACCCGCAAGAACCGGCGGAACGACCCGGACCGCATGGTGCTGCGCAAGTTCGACCCAGTGGTGCGCCGGCACGTCGACTTCCGCGAAGAACGCTGATCCCCCCGCTCCCTGCTCAGAGGACACCGTCATGAAGCCCGGAATCCACCCCTCCTACGGTCCCGTCGTCTTCCGCGACAAGACCGCCGACTTCGCCTTCCTCACCAGGTCCACGGCGACCAGCGCCAACACCGTCGAGTGGGAAGACGGCAACACCTACCCCGTCATCGACGTGGAGATCTCCTCGCAGAGCCACCCCTTCTACACCGGCACCGCCCGCGTCCTGGACACCGCCGGTCGCGTCGAGCGCTTCCAGCGCCGCTACGGGACCAAGCCGTGACCCTGCCCGTCGTCCTCGTCGGAGGGCTCCACTGCGACGCCCGCAAGGAGGTCGTGGACCGGCTGCTGCACGCCGTCCCCGACAGCGTCTCCCTCCACCACGACCTGTCCACCGCAGCGCAGGGCACCGTGCGACGTGTGGTGCGCGACGCCTCGGGCGAGCTGTCCCGAGGCACGGCACCCCTCGTGAACGACTGCGCGTGCTGCGCGCTGCGCGAGGACCTGGTCCCCGAACTGGCACGACTGGCCGACAGCGGCCTGACCCGGCTGGCCGTCGTCGAGCTCTGGGACTCCGTGGAGCCCAAGGCGATGGCCGAGGTCGTCGCGGCACACGGCGCCGGCGTACTCGAACTCACCGCTGTGATCACCGCGGTCGACCCCGCGCTCGTACTCCCGTACCTCGTCAACGGCGATGACCTGGCAGAGGCGGGCCTCGCGGCAGCCGCCGCCGACCAGCGCACCGTCGCAGACACCTGGGCGCGGCAGCTGGAGTATGCCCCCGTCCTCGCCCTGGTTTCCGGCGAAGACACCGATGACGAGGACCGGGCCCTGCTCACCCAGCTCCATCCGACCGCCCGGCAGGTACCCGCCTCATCCGGCGAACTCGCCCGGCTGGCCTTCGCCGGTTTCGACGTGGAGACAGCGGCCGCCGCCCAGCACCCGGCCTGCGCGCTGCTCCCCCAGGAAGCCGACGAGGCGGGAGTCACCACCTTCGTCTGGCACCGCCGGCGGCCCTTCCACCCCGAACGCCTCTACGAGGCGCTGGAAGACCTCTGTTGCGCGGCCGCCCGCAGCCGCGGCCGTCTCTGGCTCGCCGACCGCCCCGACACCCTGCTCGCCTGGGACGCTGCGGGTGGCGCCCTGTCCGTCGAGAACGCCGGCCCCTGGCTGGCGTCCCTGCCGGACGCCGCCTGGGAGCTGGTCCCACCGATGCGCAGGGCGGCAGCCTCGCTCGACTGGCACCCCCAGCACGGCGACTGCTGCCAGCACCTCGTTTTCACCTCCCCCGGCCTCGACCGCCACGGCTTGGAGCAACTGCTCGAGTCCTGCCTCCTCACCGACACCGAATACGCGGCGGGACCCGATGCATGGCGCAGACTCCCGGCCGCCTTCGGCCCCCTCCTCGACCCCGTCCCCTGACCACCACCCCACGACCGGCCAAGGAAGGAAGGCACATGGCTCGCCGCCAGACCCCCCACAAGCCCCCCAAGTCCCGCCCAAACCCACTGGACGCAGCAAAGATCACGTACGTCGACTACAAGGACAACGATCTCCTGCGGAAGTTCATCTCCGACCGCGGAAAGATCCGCAGCCGGCGCGTCACCCGCGTCACGGCCCAGCAGCAGCGGCAGCTCGCCACCGCGATCAAGAACGCCCGCGAGATGGCCCTGCTCCCGTACGGCAGCAGGTGAGGCCCGCCGCCCCCTGCGCCCCGACCCACTCCCACGACACACCGACTCACTCAGGAGATCCCATGGCCACCCCCAAGCGGAAGATGTCCCGCGGCAACACCCGCCACCGCAGGGCCCGGTGGAAGGCCGCCACGCCCCGGCTCGTGCCGATCACGGTCGACGGCTCCGTGTACCAGGTGCCGCAGCGTCTGGTGAAGGCGTACGAGCGCGGCCTGCTCCGCCCCGAGGGCTGAGCCGCCCATGACGACGTACGACCGACTGCCGGTGACCGTCCTGCCCGGTTTCCTCGCCGGCGCCGCCCTCGGGGACCTCGCACGCCTCGACACCACGGTCACCGTGTTCGACGCCGCAAACTTCCTGCCGGACCCTGCCGGCGGCGACGAACTCGAGGGGCAGGGCTCAATGCGCGGCCGGTGAGCGATCGGGCCGCCTCGGAACGGTCGCCTGCGGCCTGGAGGTGCTCGATGGCCTCACCGATCCGTGTGCCCCCCACGAACCGGTGCGCGGCGAGGCGGTGCAGTAAGGGAAGTCCTCGGGCCGCGCCCGGCGACGCTCCGGCCGGAGGGGTGTTCGGTCCTCGGGCGTGGTCGACTACGCCTGGCGCACGGGATGGCGGAGCAGATAGACGGCCGCGGTCGAAACCAGGGCGGTCATACAGGCGAGGAACACCAGTCCGGCGCCCTCCAGGCCAAGGGGCCCCGTCAATACGCCCACGCCGATCACCGGTACCGAGATGCCTGCGTACGCGACCACGAACAGCATCGAGATGACCGCCGCGCGCTGGTCGGCCGGAGACGCCCCGGCCACCGCGGAGAGCGCCCCGCGGAACGCCAGGCCCTGCCCACTGCCACCGACGAGCGCACTGAGGACCACCAGCGCCAGCAGGTCCCAGTACAGGGCGCCCGCGAGCAGCACCAGCCCGCAGAGGAGTGCCGCGCAGCCCAGTGGCAGGGAACGGCCGACCCCGATGCGGCCGACGGCCAGTTGTCCGGCGGTGGACGCGAAGAAGGCCAAAGCGACGATCAGCCCGCTCACGGCCCGGTCGTGCACGCCCAGGGACTCGACGAGGAACGCCGGGCTGACCGACGTGAACACTCCGAACAGCGCGAACCCCACGAACGAGGCGGCTGCGGCGGGCACGAACACCTGCCGCACCGACGCCGGCAGAGCAGGCCGCTGAGGCCGTACCGCCGCGAGCGACTGCCGCTCCCGTACCGTCTCGGGGAGTCGCAGCAGGACGGCGGCCGAAGCGGCCACGAGGACGAGGTGCACGGCGAACGGCAGGTACAGCGGCCAGGGAACGTACTGGGCGAGCACACCGGCGAGCAGGGGGCCGCAGCCCAGCCCGCCCATGTTGGCAGCCGTCGCCACGAACGTGGCGCGGGAGGAGCCGTCCCGTGGTGCCAGTTCGATGACGTAAGCCGTGGCGGCCCCGGTGAACAGACCTGCGGACAACCCCGACAGCAGCCGGCCCGCGTACAGCCAGCCCAGCCCGGTGGCGCACAGGAAGCAACCGGCGCTCGCCGCCGCGAGTCCGAGGCCCGCCAGCAGTACGGGCCGCCTGCCGACGACGTCCGAGGCGTTGCCCGCCAGCAGCAGGACCCCCATGACGCCGAAGGCGTACACGGCGTACACCACCGTCACCTGTAGCTCGGAGAATCCGAACTTCTCCTGGTAGAGGCCGTAGAGGGGGGTGGGCAGAGTGGTGCCGGCCATGCACACGGCGAACACCGCCCCGCCGAGGAAGCACTGGCGCCAGCGTCTGCGATCACCGTCCATACCGCCGACGTTAATGGCGACCGGAATCGCGGACGGCGCGGCATGCCGACGCCACGGCATCCCGGACCGGGAGGTCCTGGGTGAGCCGGGCATGACTCGGGCACGCGAAATGATCGTGGCCGCCTGGCGGATCAGCCCCGAGGTGTGGACCGAGAAGTACCTGATGGAGCGCCTCCTGAAGGCGGACGGCGGCAGCGTGGACACGCTCGTCGCCGTCCACGCTGCGGACCTCGCCCCGAACGGCCACACGCACCTGGTGACCGCCCGGGAGCCGGAGGAGGTGGGCCGCACGGCCGAGGCCCTGGAGTAGGCCGAACGCGGGCTACGGGAGGCCGAGTCCGACACTCGTACAGCGCCTCGCGGCGCGCGTGGAGTGCCGGACGCACTCCTACGGCAAGACGATCCGTACCGTCCTGCGCCTGTCCTGAGCGCCCGGGCCCTCACAGATAGCGGCGCAGCGGGCGGACCGACAGCTCCCGGGCGCGCTGCAGCAGGGAGCGGCGCTTCCAGCGGTGCCCGACGATCCGCGTGCTGACCTCCAGGTCCTGGTCGTAGTGCTCGTCCAGGGTCCGGGTGAGGTCCGGGTCCATCACCGCCAGCATGACCTCCTCGTCGTGGTCGAGGGAGCGGCGGTTGAAGTTGGACGAGCCGATGAGGGAAACCACGCCGTCCATGGTGATGACCTTCGCGTGCATCATCGTCGGCTGGTACTGGTGGATGCGCACGCCCGTGGCGGTGAGCGCCTCGTAGTGGTGCTGTCCGGCCAGTTGACACACGCGCTTGTCGGTGTGCGGGCCGGGCAGCAGGATCTCGACCGTGACGCCACGGCGGGCGGCGGCCGCGAGCAGGTCGACGAAATGGTCGTCGGGGGCGAAGTACGCGGTTGCCAGGCGCACGCGCTCCTGCGCCGATTCGAGGATCACGCGCATCAGCGTCTGCATGTCCTGCCAGCCGAAGGCGGCCGATCCGCGCACCACTTGGACGATGGCGGAGCCGGCCGGCTCGTGGGGCCCGAATCGGTCGCGTTCGTCGAAGAGCTCCGGATGGCACTCCGCCCAGTTCTGCGCGAACGCCGCGGCGATCCCGTCGACGGCGGGTCCGCGGACCTCGGCATGCGTGTCGCGCCACTCGCCGGGGTTGCGGGCGTCACCGCACCATTCCTCGGCGATGCCCACTCCGCCGGTGAAGGCCGTCCGCTCGTCGACGACGAGGACCTTGCGGTGGCAGCGGTGGTTCTGCTTGAGCGGGGAGAGGTAGGCGGGCTTGCGGAACCAGGCGACGTCCACTCCGGCGGCGTCCATGTGGTCCAGGAGGTCCTGCTCGATCAGGCGGCTGCCGAAGCCGTCCAGGAGCAGCCGTACCCGAACCCCGGCGCGGGCGCGTTCGGCCAGGGCCTCAGCGAACCGGCGGGCGATGGCGCCCTTCCAGTACACGAACGTCATCATGTCGATGGTGTGGCGGGCGGAGGCGATGGCGTCCAGCATCGCGGCGAAGATCTCGTCTCCGTTGCGCAGGGGGCGTACGGAGTTCCCTTCGGTCGCCGCGATGCCGATCAGTCTCTCCAGCCGGCGGCGGATGCGGTGGATGCGTTCCTGCGCCTCGTCCGTGCCGGGGGTGACGGGCCCGGGCCCGGGCCCGGGTCCGGGCAGCGGCGTGGTGCGGGCGGCGGGGGTGCCGGTGACGGCGGCGCGGGTGGTGTCGGTGTCGGTCATGGCGGTGCTCCTCGGTCGGGACGGGCGGGACGGGCGGGACGGCAGGGCGGGTCAGGCGGAGGCACTCGCTCCGGGCTCCGGTCCGCCCGCCTCCCACGGAGGCGGTGCCTCCATCTCCGTCCACGCCGCCAGGGCCTCGCCGTCGACGCAGACGATCCCGCAGGTGTCGGCGTACTCGGCCGCGGGAGCGGTGAGGGAACCGGTCGTGACGAGGACCGCGACATCCGCCTGGTGGACCGCGAAACAGGTCCCGCCGAAGCGCTGGAGGTCCTGCGAACCGACCCGGTTGTCCTCGGAGTAGTGCTTGCATTGCAGCACCACCCGCCTCCCGTCCGCCGTCGTCGCAAGGACGTCGGCGCCCAGATCGCCCGCGCCGCCGACGACCTCCACCGAGGTGCAGCCGTCCCGGGCGCACAAGGCGGCGACCGTGTGCTCGAAGCCGTCTGCGTCGGCCCCGGCGTGGTCCAGGGCCCCGCTCCCCACGTCGGGGAGCTCCCTCGTCGGTGCCGCGCTCCCGTCGAGCGCCGCTGCCGGAGGCCGCCCTCGGATGCCGCGCGGTCGGGGGGCGTGGCGCCGGCCGGGGGCGACCGTCCACTTCACCAGTACCGCTCCGAGCAGCAGCGCGACCAGGGCGGCGATCGGCGACACCGGGAGTCCGGCCCCGCTCTCCGGCGCAGCCTTCACGAAGGCGACCAAGCCGCCGATGCCGATGCCGAGCAGCCCGACCACGAGCACCACGTCACGCCCGAGACCCGTGCCCCGCACGGACGCGGGCACGTCCTCGTCAGGTGTCGCCATACGAGGTCCCCTCCCCTCCCCTTCGCGCGTCGAGGTCCCCGATCCGTGTCGGACCGGGGACCTCGACGGACGTCGAACACTGTCGGACGCCCGTATGGCCGCGATTACGGTTCTCAAACCGGGGAAGGACCTCGGATCCCGTCACACCCGCCGGGGCGCGATGGTCATGGTCGTGGCCTCGGCCACACCGGGCGCGGTGGCGAATGCGGTGTCGGCGCCGGTGAGTTCCAGGAGCCGGGCCAGGCGGGCGGGTACGCTCCCGGCCAGGACCACCGGCCGTTCCAGGGCCGGCAGCAGCAGGACGCCGAGTGCGGTCGAGTCGACGAACGTCACCGCGGCGACGTCCAGTACGTACCGGGCGACACCCGGCGCCGCGGGGTCCATCGCGACCCGCAGCGCGGCCACATTGTCCATGTCGAACTCCCCCGCCATCACCACGATCCGTACGTCCCCTTCGGACCGCGTCTCGACGTGGCTGCGTGTTTCCGTGTCCTGCGTGTCCCTGTTCATGGCCGTCCTCTCCGCGTCGTTGTGCCGGTTCGCGATGCGCCCCGTTCCCGTCCGGCCCTCACCGGGCGGCGCGGGGCAGTTTGACGACCGTGATGAAGAAATCGTCGATCTGCTGGATCGCCCGCATGAACTGGTCGAGGTCGACCGGCTTCGTCACGTAGGCGTTCGCGTGCAGCTTGTAGCTGCGCAGGATGTCCTCCTCGGCGGCCGAGGTGGTGAGCACGACCACGGGGATGTGGCTCAGCTCCGGATCCGTCTTGATCTGCTCGAGCACCTGCCGGCCGTCGTACTTGGGCAGGTTCAGGTCGAGGAGGATGAGGTCGGGGCGGGGCGCGTCCGCGTACTCGCCCCGGCGGTAGAGGAAGTCCAGTGCCTCCAGGCCGTCCCGCACCACGTGCAGGACGTTCCCGATCTTGTTGTCGGCGAAGGCCTCACGGGTCATCAGCTCGTCGCCCGCGTCGTCCTCGACCAGCAGGACTTCGGCGGGGGCTGCCCGGGTGTGGTCGTCGGAGGTGCTCATGAGGGGGTTCCTTCGGTGAGTACGGGGTCCGGTACGGCATCGGCATCGGCATCGGCACCGCGGGCGACGGGCAGGGTGAAGACGATCCGGGTGCCCTCCTGGTGGGTGGTGTCGATCTGGATCTGGCCGCCCGCGTGTTCGACGATCTTCTTGCAGAGCGCGAGGCCGATGCCGGTCCCTCCGTACGTCTCGCGGCCGTGCAGCCGCTGGAAGATGACGAACACTTTCTCGGCGAACTCGGCCGGGACGCCGATGCCGTTGTCCGTGACGGAGAAGGTGGCGAAGCCCGGGTCCGCGGCGGGCTCGTCGACCACCGCGACCTCCACCCGCGCGGGGCGGTCGGGCGAGCGGAACTTGACGGCGTTGCCGAGCAGGTTCTGCCACAGCATGGTCAGGAGCGTGGGGTCGCCCACCACGTCCGGGAGCCGCTCGGGCCGCGTGATCTCCGCGTCGCTCTCCTCGACGGCGGCGGCCAGGTTGCGCAGCGCCCGGTCCAGGGAAACGTCCAGGGCGACCGTCTCGCGGGCGTCCTGGATCCGGCCCACCCGCGAGAACGTCAGCAGGTCGTTGATCAGCACCTGCATCCGCTTGGCGCCGTCGACGGCGAAGGCGATGTACTGGGTGCCGCGCGCGTCAAGTTGGTCCCCGTAGCGCTTCTCCAGAAGCTGGCAGAAGGAGGCCACCTTGCGCAGCGGCTCCTGGAGGTCGTGCGAGGCGACGTACGCGAACTGCTCCAGCTCCGCGTTGGAACGGCGCAGCTCGACTGCCTGGGCGTCGAGTTCCCCGGCCGTGCGGTCGAGCCGCTCGGCGTTGCGCCGCGACTCGTTCAGTTCGGCGACGGTGCGGTGCCGCATGGCCTCCACGGCCGCGGCCAGGTCCCGCAGGTCGGCCGGGCCGCGCAGCGGGATCTGCTCGTCGAAGGCCCCGTTCGCGACGCGTCGGGAGGCCGCGCGCACCAGTCCGAGGGGCCGGAGCACACCGACGTGCAGGAAGACCCCGAGGGCGGCGCCGGCCAGCAGGAAGCCCACGACGATCGCCAGGAGGATCTTGTCGCGCTGCGTACGCGCCTCGCCGAAGGTGGTGCGGGCTTCGGCCTGGATGCGGTCCAGGTGCGCCTGCTGCGCCGCGATCCGTCGGCGGACCTCGTCGAAACGGTCCTTGCCGGTCTGGAGCGAGGGCCGGGGGTCACCGTCGTCCACGGAGGCGATGGCGGGCAGCGCGAACTCCTGTCGCCAGGCGCGGGCGGCCTCCTGCACGGCCGCCAGGTCGGCGCGTACCCCGGCGTCGCCCTCGAGGACGGTCGACAGGCGCTGCGCGGCGGCGGCCTCGTTGGCCAGGCCCCGTTCGTACGGTTCCAGAAGCGCGGGTTCGTCGGCCAACAGGTAGCCCCGGATGCCGGTCTCCTGGTCCAGGAGGGCGGTCTCCAGCCGCAGCGCGTCCCGCTGGGCGGGCAGGATCCCGTCGACGAGCCGGTCTCCGGCCGTGGTCGTGCGGGAGAGGAGGGTGGCTCCGAGGGCGCCCGTGCCGACGACCACGAGGGCCAGGACGACGAGCACGGTGGTCAGCCAGGCTTGCAGGCTCGGCCCGTGTCGGTCGGCGGCCCGTCCTCGGCGCTCTGTCGGCGGCTGTGCGGTGGGGGTCACGTGGGGGTGTTCCATTCGAGGTGCAGTACGGCGACGTCGTCGGCCAGGCCGCCCCAGTCCGCGGCGAGGCCCTGCGCCGCCTGGATGAGGGAGTCGACGAACAGTTCGGCGGGCAGGTCGGCGTGGCGGCGGGCGATCTCCAGGAGACCGGCTTCGTCGAGCCGTTCGGACCCCGGACCGACGCGTCCCTCGATCAGCCCGTCGGTGAAGAGCATCACGGCGCCGTCCTTCTCCAGCGGGACCTCGGTGACGGGCCAGCCGGCGCCCCAGCCGGGCATGATGCCGAGCGCGGGCCCTCCCGGGACGGTCCACAACTCCACGCCGGCCGTGGAGCGGACCAGGAATCCGGGATGGCCGGCCCGCTGCACGGACACGGCGGCGGCGCCGGGCGGGCGGGTGACGGAGACCAGTGTGGCGAAGATCTCGGGGCCGGAGCGCTCCGCGAGGAGGATGCGCTCCAGCAGTCCGAGCAGCTCGGCGCCGCGCGCGCCGGCCATCACGAAGGACCGCCAAGCCACGCGCAGGCACACGCCGAGCGCCGCTTCGCTCGGGCCATGCCCGGAGACGTCGCCGACGACGGCGTGGGTGGCCCCGTCGGGGGTCTGGACGACGTCGTAGAAGTCACCGCCCAGCAGTGTCTGGGCCCGTCCGGGGTGATAGCGGGCGCAGACGCTGACGGCGTCGGCCGGGTCGTCGAGGAGCAGCGGGGTCGGCAGCAGACCGCGTTCGAGACGGGCGTTCTCCTCGGCGCGGAGCCGGCCCGCTTCGAGGGCGACCGCCGCCAGCTCGGTCCGCTTGCGCTGGATCGCGTACCGGATGGCCCGCATGAAGACGTCCGGCTCCACGCGCCCCTTGATCAGGTAGTCCTGGGCACCGGCCGCGACGGCGGTCAGTCCCGCACGTTCCTCGGAGAGACCGGTGAGGACGACGACGGCGAACTCGGCGGAGACGGCGAGGACCTTCTTCAGTCCGTCGAGCCCCTGGGCGTCGGGGAGGTGGAGGTCGAGCAGCACGCAGGCGGGCGCCTCCTCCTCCAGGAGGTGCAGGGCGTCGGCGAGGGAGGAGGCGCGGCCGAGACGGACGTCGATGCCGCTGTCCTCGACGAGTTCCTCGACGAGCAGGGCGTCGCCCTCGTCGTCCTCGATGAGCAGGACGTACGGCGGCACCCCGTCCCACAGGGCCAGCGAGTCATCCCCCTCGACGGACGCGGCCTGCCGGGCCCGGTTCACCACCTGCCGCGGTGGCGTGCGGGCAGCAGGGTGCCGGTCCCCGAGCCCAATCGTGCTCGCCATCGCGTCGCGTCTGTCCCTTCTCGCCGCCGGAAGCGGACGTCCGACGGACGCCTGGTCGTACCGGATCAGCGTAGAGCGATCATTTGCCGTCAGGCAATGTTTTACGAACTCAATGATTATGCCGTGCGCGCACCGGCGGTCGTACCAGTCCCCGCGAGGACCCCGCCCCACCCTCAGGCGGTGTCCGGGATCCGGGCGGCGCGGGGAGCTGCCGACGGGGTGGCCGCGGCCGGGGCGGCCGGCGGCACGTCCGCGGGAGGAGCGGCCGAGGGCACGTCCGCAGCGGGAGTGACCGCAGGCCCAGGGGCGGGAGGAGCGGCCGGCGGCACGTCCGCGGTGGCAGTTGCCGCGGCCGCCGGCGCCGGGGTGCTCGCGGCGACGGCGGCCGGGAAGAGCCTGGCGGCCGCTTCCCGGAACGCCGCGAGACCCGTCACCAGCGCGTCCACGTCTCCCGGTGCCATCCCGGCGAGCACCGCCGTCAAGGCGCGCTCCCGGGCCGTCCGCCGCTCGTCCAGCAGGGCCCGCGCCTGGTGCGTGAGGCGCAGCTCGACCTCGCGCCGGCTGCTCGGGTGCGGAGCGCGAGTGAGCAGGCCCATGGCCTCCAGCCGGCTGCAGAGGCGGGTGACCGACGGCGGGCGGGAGTCGAGCAGGGAACCCAGGGCCCGCAGGTTGATGCCCTCGGCCGCCTCGACGGCCAGCAGCGCCCTCCATTGCGAGGGGGACACGGCTGGTGTTCCGCCGTCCTGGCCCCGGGCGTACAGGACCGCGAGGAGTTCCGCGGCGGCGCCGAGCACCGCGCCCGGATCCTCGTGTGCTCCGGTCGGGCCGGGACGGGACATGCCACCACTGTGGCACCCTCCCGTCTCCGGCGCCTATGGCTCGCTCGGCCCCGCACCGGGCCGTCCGTGCCAGTCGAGGCAGAGGACCATGGCATCGTCGGTGGCCTCGACGGCGCCGCGGTGTCCGGCCAGCTCCTCCAGCAACGCCCGGGGCACCTGCGAGGGCGGCAGCAGACGGGTGTTCAGGACCGCCCGGCCCAGGGCGTTCAGGCCGTAGCGCTCCCCGGCCGGGGACAGGACGTCGTACACCCCGTCGCTCAGGAAGAACAGCCGGTCCCCGGGCAGCAGGCGCAAGCGCTGAGAGGCGTAGACGGTGTCCTCGAACATCCCGAGCGGCAGCTGGGCCTCCAGCGCGATCTGCTCCACCGTTCCCCCGCGCAGTCGCCAGAGACGGGGCGATCCCGCATCGACGATCTCGGCCTCGCCGGTGTCCAGGCTGATGCGGAGCAGCAGCACCGCCAGGTGCATCCGGCCCCGGTACTGGCCGTACAGGGCCTGGTCGGCCAGCGACGCCTGGTCGGCGATCCCGAGGCCGGCTCGGCGGGCGTTGCGCATGGCGCTCACGGCAAGGCTGGTCAGCAGGGCGGCGTCGATGCCCTCGCCCATGCCGTTGTTGACGGTCAGCGTCAGGTGGTCGGCCGAGGCCGACCAGTCGAAGCAGTCGCCGTAGATGGCGTAGGCGGGCTCCAACTGCGCTCCGAGGTCGTACTCCGGACGCGAGCAGGAGCGTCCGGGCAGCAGCTGCCACTGCATCTCGGCGGCCAGGGTGAGCCGCTTGGCCCGCCGGGCCTGCAGGAAGAAGTCGGTGTCCCGGTCGGCGACGAGGATCTCGTGGGCCAGCGCGTCCGCCACGTCCCGCAGGGGCCCGAGGGCCGCGGGCGTGTACGCGCCGGCCGCGTAGTGGACGCTCAGGACACCCAGCCGGTCGCCGCGCACGCTCACCGGAAGGTGGGCGGTGACCCCGCTCTCCCGGGCGACGACGTGCGGCTCTTGGGCGCCGAAGGCCCGGCCCTCCGCGCCGTTGTACGCCGAGACGGACTCCGCGGTGAACGGCTGGGCCGTGACGGGCTGGAGGCGGGCCGAGGCGTAGTCCGCCATCAGCAATTCCGCGCTCCGTGCTCCGTGGTCGCGGACCAGGGCCTCACGGACCTTCTCGAACAGCTCGTGTGGTGCCGCGTCCCGCAGGGTGCGCGCCACTCCGTCGCCTCCAGCCACCGGTTTGATACCCGCCTCTCTCACGACTGTCAAAATGGGGGACCACGAAGCCGCCGGTTCGCCGGGAAAGGCGGCTCGTACACCCGGGGGGAGTGTCACATGAGTCAACCGCCGAGCGGCTCCCACCGGCCGGTCATGTCGGCGGTGGCGGAGATGAGCGAGCTGATCGAGCTGCTGGAGGTGGTCTGGGAGCGGGGGCGTGACACGGTCAGCGAGCCGCCCGTCTCCTCCGCCCAGGCCAGGGTTCTGTTCCTCGTCGACGGGAACGAGATGAACCTGCGGGAACTGGGCCGGCTGCTGGAGGCGGCCCCGCCGTCGGTCACCCGGTTGTGCGACCGGCTCCAGGCCGTCGGCTTCCTCGAACGGCACCCCGGACCGGACGACCGGCGCGAAGTCCTGGTCCACCTGACGCAGGCCGGACGCGCCTACCTCGACGGCCTGCGCGCGCGCAGGCAGGAGTCCTTGGCGAAGGCGATGGCGACGATGTCACCGGCCTCGCGGGAGGCCCTCGCGGCGGGGCTGGCCGATTTCTGCTCGGCGGTCGCGACCCCGCTCCGACTGCCGCCCCGGCAGACGCTCGCCCCCCGGACGGCCTGACGCCCCCGGCACGTGTCCGGACCGGAATAGGGGGCAAGCGGCCGACATGAACGATACGGAAAAGACCCGCGAGCCCGGGACGGCCGAGCCGGAACTGCCCGCCAAGGTCCCCGAAAGCGAGGCGGCCCTCACTCCCGACCTTCCGCCGCTGGACCCCCCGGCGCCGGACCTGCCGGGCGCGGCGGGTGCCGGACGCGGCGAAGGTGCGGGGGACGCCGGTGGCTCCGAGAATTCCGGTGGCTCCGGGGAGGCCGGGGACGCGTCACAGGCGGAGGACGGCCGCCAGAGCAACGATCCCGTCCCGCAGGAGCCCACGGCCTGACGCCCGGTCGCGCGACGGCGTCGCGTTGCCCGTGCCCGGCCGTACGGGCCGCGGCGCGTTCCGGTCCGGCCCCTGTCCCTCGGCAACCGCTGCGCCCCTCCCTTTCCGGGAGGGGCGCAGCCCGCCCTGGAGGCTCAATGTCTGCTCGGAGGCGACTGTCCGCGCCCGAGGCAGCCGCGTGGAACCCGTTGCCAGGGCAGCTCACGGCACACGCGGTGCACGCCCCGCGGCCCGTCCCGGTCGCGAGGACCCGGCTCCGGGACACGGCAGGTCCCCGGGAAGTCGCCGGGGCCGCCCTCGTACGGGGAGCGGCACTCCTGGCCCTCGTCACGGGGGCCCTCGGTGGTTCACCGGCGGTGGCCGGGGCGGCGGTCACGGCCTGGATCGGTGCGGTGAGCACTGTGACGGCGGTGTTCGGCCACCGCCCCGTCGAACCGGCGGCGGCCCCCCGTCGAGCCTGACCTCCCCTTCCCCGTCCGGGGAAGGTTCAGCGGACCCGTCGGATCCGGATCGGGCCGCGGGCCGCCGCCGGTTCGACCCGGCGGCCGCCCTGGGTGATCTCCACCTCTCCCGACGTGACCAGCCGTCGGGCTGCGCGGCGGGCCGGCTCCATGAGCGCGCGCCAGCCGTCGTCATCCCCCTCGTACACGGCTCGTGCGGCGTCGGAGGGGGAGATCGTCGAGGCCGGACCACGGCGGTCCAGCAGGTCCAGGATGGCGCGTTCCAGGGCCCGGCCCGCCTGTCTTGCGGTGCGCGTCACCACTCCAGCCTCCCATCGCGGCGGCGCGCCGCGCTGCCGACGGGCCGGTCGCTCGCGTTCCCCGCCTCAGGCGTCGAGCGCCCGCAGGCCGTCGCCCCAGCGGGTCCTTCGCTCCTCAGCGCTCTGTTCCCACCAGGGCACGCCGCGCTCACCGAGGGCCACCTTCGCCGTCTGCACCCGGTCCCGGGCGGCGCGCTCCGCTGCCGCGTCACCGGTACGCCGGGCGGCGGCCACCGCACGGCGCGCGGCCATCAGGTGGGCGCGCAGCCGGGCGGACGCCTCCGCCGGGACGGTCGGGTCGGTGGCACGCCAGCGGCGACCGCCGATGACGACGTGGTGCCCGTCCGGGGTGACGGGCGGCGACGCTTTGCCGTTCACGACCGGCGCGTGCCCCCTGCGGGCGGCCACGAACCCTCTCCGGGGCCGGACGGCATGCCCCGGGCCGGGCCGGGGCAGGCACAGCCCGCCGGAACGCAGACGGACGGGAGACGTGATGAACGGCGACAGGGAACCGCGCCGCGGCGACGAGGTGTCGTGGAGGAGTCACGGCCAGACGGTCCCGGGCAAGGTGAAGAAGAAGATCACGAAGCGGACCCGGGCGGCGGGCCGTGCGGTCGACGCCTCCGCGGAGGAGCCCCAGTACGAGGTGGAGAGCCACAAGACGGGCCGGTCCGCGGTCCACAAGGCGAGCGCACTGCGCAAGAAGGGCACCTAGGGGGTGTCTTGCCGATCAGGCCGGATCAGGGAGCGGCGTCCGGTGCGTGCGATCGCAAGGCCGAGGAGGGAGTCGACGCGGTGGGGGCAC